>NZ_JBSFMM010000007.1:0-129204 GCF_053599555.1 Streptomyces sp. NPDC000941 | reverse complement strand
TTCTGGTAGATTTTGAGGGCAGACCCGCACATGTAAGTAAATACTTACTTTCTCGGTATTTCGGCCGCATAGTGGTGCGGCCGAATTCCCGAGAGGAGCCATGTGTTGTCGCAGGCCACTGATACCGCCGCTACCGCCGCGCGGTGCCAGGTCGAGTTGGAGCAGACCCATGTGTCCGCCCTGTACGGACTGATCAGCGAGCGGATCGCCGATGCCCGGACGCAGCTGGCCGATGTGCTGAAGGCATCGGCCGGGCGGAGCGACAGCGCGGGCGAGGTGTACGAGCGCGAGGTCGCCGCCGGGCGGCTGGCGAGGGAGGTACGCAGGCTGGAAGGGGCCGAGGAGGGGCTGGTCTTCGGCCGGATCGACGGTGCGGACGGTACGGCCCTGCGCATCGGACGTCTCGGCCTGCACACGGACGAGGACGATCTGCCGCTGCTCGTGGACTGGCGCGCGGACGCGGCGCGGCCCTTCTACGAGGCGACCCCGATCCATCCGATGGGCCTGCGGCGCCGCCGTCATCTGCGGCTGGAGGGCCGCGCGGTGGCGGCGGTGAGCGATGAGCTGCTGGACGGCTCCGCCCCCACTGCCGACGACGTCGTCGGCGACGGCCCGCTGGCGGAGGCGCTGCAGGCACGGCGTACGGGACGGATGCGGACGGCGGTCGCGACGCTGCAGGCGGAGCAGGACGACGTCGTCCGGTCCCCGCACCGGGGAGTGACGGTGGTGCAGGGCGGCCCCGGCACCGGCAAGACGGTGGTGGCGCTGCACCGGGCGGCCTATGTGCTGTACGCGTTTCCGCGCGCCGCTGAGCGCGGTGTCCTGGTGCTCGGTCCGAACGCGCGGTTCCTGGACTACATCTCCCAGGTCCTGCCCTCGCTCGGGGAGAACGATGTCGTCCTGGCGACCTGTCAGGAGCTTGCCGGCGCAAGGGTCGTTCCGGACGCCGTGGAGCCGATCGACACGGCCCGCCTCAAGGGCGGCACCGCGCTGGCCGACGCCCTGGCGGGCCTGGTGCGCGCCAGGCAGGCACCGGGCGGTGACTTCGCCGTGCGCGTGGGACAGGAATGGATCCGTCTGGAGGACGGGGAGGTCGCCAGGGCACGCGACGCGGCCGTGGCAGCCGACGTGGGACACAACCGGGCGCGCCAGGTGTTCAAGGAGCTGTTGGCCGACGCCGTCACGCACGCGCTGGAACGCGGCACGGCCGAGACCCTGGAGCGCATCGACGCCGAGGTCGCGCAGAGCACCGGCCTCGACCTCGACCGGGCCGCGGCGGCCGACCTGCGCCGACTCGGCCTCGACGACGCACCGGCCGGGGGGCCGGCCGATGAGTTCGACGCGCGGGCCGTCCGGGCGAACCTCCTGGACGACGCCCACTTCGACGGTGCCGTGGAAGCGCTGTGGCCACGGCTCGCGCCCGACGACCTCGTACGGGCCCTCCTGACGGACCCCGACGCACTCGCCGAGCATCTGCCGCGGCTGACCGATGACGAACGGTCCCGGCTGCTGCACACTCCGCACACCGACGGCCGGCGGCGGACCGACGGGCGGACGGACGCGCGGACCGACGCCTGGACCGACGCGCGGACCGACGCCTGGACCGACGCCGATGTGCCGCTGCTGGACGAGGCGGCGAGCCTGCTCGACGGCCCGCCGGAGCGGACGTACGGACACGTCGTCGTCGACGAGGCGCAGGAGCTGACCGCGATGCAGTGGCGGATGGTCGTGCGCCGCTGCCCGGCCAGATCGATGACCCTGGTGGGCGACTTCGCCCAAGCCGGCCCGGCGTCGACCGCACACGACTGGCAGCAGGCCCTGAACCCCCATGTCGGCTCGCGGTTCAACCTGCACACCCTGACCGTCAGTTACCGCACCACGCAGGAGATCCTGGCCACCACCCGGGATCTGCTCGCACGTATCGCCCCCGGTCAGACCCCGAGCCGCTCGATCCGCCGCGGCGAGGTGCCCCGTACCCGCACCGCGCCTCCGCACACCCTTGCCGCCACCGTCGAGCAGGAGCTCCGGGCCCAGGCCGCGGCGCACCCCGGTGAACTGCTCGGGGTGATCTGCGCGGACACCAGGCTGGACGAGCTGACGTCCGCGGGGATCGCGCGGCAGGCGCGGCTCGTACCGGCGTCCGAGGCGCGCGGTCTGGAGTTCGACGCGGTCGTCGTCGTGGACCCGGAGGAGATCATCGCGGCCCGCTCCGGTGGCGAGCGGGACCTGTACGTCGCGCTCACCCGGGCGACGAAGCGGCTCTGCACGATCACGGTCACGGTCACGATCGCCGTCCGGTCCGATCAGTGACGTCGGGGGAGCCGTTGACGTGGCGTGTGCTGGGCGCCGTGCCGCTGTTCGCGTCGCTGCCCGAGGCGCGGCTGCGGGAGTTGTGGGCCGCGTCCGTACCGCGCGGCCACCCCGTCGGCAGCGTGCTCAGGCCGGCGGGCGCCCCCGCCGATCACCTCCTGGTGCTGCTGCGCGGCCGGGTCGCGGCGACGGGCACGACCGGCGGCGGACGCGTGGTCCGGTACGGGCAGTGGGACGGCCCGTGCGCGCTGGACAAGGTCGCGCTGCTCGACGGCCGGGGGCATACCGCCACGTTCACCGCCCTGACGTGCTGCGCGGTGCGCAGTGTGCGGCGCGAGAGGTTCCTCGGGCTCGTCGACGACACGGCCGCCGTCCGGGCCCATGTGTTCGCCGTGCTCGCCCGCCAGGCCCGCGCGCAGCAGCAACGGCTCACCGAGACCGCCACCCTCCCGGCCGAGGCCCGGCTGGCCGGCTGGCTACTCGCGCAGGCCGCCGCCTCGGCCCGGGGAGCCCGGGGAGCCCGGGGCGCCGCGGGAGCCCAGGGCGCCCCGGGGCCCGCGCGGGTGCGGATCCCCGGGACACAACAGGCGCTGGCGGACACGCTCGGCGTGACGAGAGTGACCGTCAACCGGGCGCTGGCCCGGCTCCGGCGCGACGGGCTGGTCCGCGTCGAGCGGGACTGCGTCCACCTGCTCGCCCCGGAGTCCCTGGCGCTGCGCGCGGGGGACGAGCGCGAACACGAGCACGAGCTCTGGGATCAGGGCTTGTAGACCTTGCCGGCCTCGGGCTTCCCGGGGGCCATCAGCTCGGAGACGGTGACGACCGTGTAGCCGCGCTTCTTGAGCCCTTCGAGGATCCCGGGAACGGCGGGCACGGTGCCCTTGTAGATGTCGTGCAGCAGGATGATGCCGTCGCGGTCCACCTGGTCGAGCACCCGCTTGGTGATGAGCGCGGAGTCGGTCGTCTGGTAGTCCTTCGCGGTCACGCTCCACAACACCTGCGCGATGCCGAGCTCGCGGCAGATCTTGGTGACCCGGTCATCGGTGCGGCCCTGCGGCGGACGCATCAGCAGGGGCTGCTTGGAGCCGGTGATCTTGGCGACGGCGTCCTGGGTGCGGGTGATCTCGTCGCGCACCTCGTCGTCGTCGGACTTGGTCAGGATCTTGTGCGTCCAGGTGTGGTTGGCCAGTTCATGGCCCTCCGCCGCGATACGGCGCACCATGTCGGGGTGTTTGAGGACATGGTTCTTGCCGAGCATGAAGAAGGTCGCGTGCGCGTTCTCCTTCTTCAGGATGTCCAGCAGGCGGGGCGTGTTCTCGCTGGGCCCGGCGTCGAAGGTGAGGGCGACGCACTTGGCCTTCGAACAGTCGACGGCCCCCGCCTTGACCTCCTTCCCGTCGGCCGAGGCGCGCTCACGGGCGCTGCTCGGCGCGGTCGCGTCGTACGAGGCGCCGCCGCAGCCGCTGAGGCCGAGCGCGAGGGAGGCAGCGGTCAGAAGCACGGCTATCGGCTTGGCCTTGCGCTTCCGGTCCGTCGATATGCTTTTACGTCTATACACGCAGTGTAGATGTCGCGACCAGCACAAAGGTTCGCACCGTGACCAAAAAGCGATCAGGCAGCGACCTCCGCGACATCACATCACGGCGTCAGCGACCGGGCGAGCCGAAAGCCGAGATCATCGATGCGCAGGGTCGGATGGCTCTTGCGGCGGCACGACGCCCGGCACCCCCGAGGCGGGTCGTACGCCCCTCCGCCGCGGAAGACCCGGTACGGGCCGTAGACGCCGGGGTCGTACAGATCCCAGCACCACTCCCATACGTTGCCGATCATGTCGTGGAGGCCCCAGGCGTTCGGCGCCTTGGCCGCGACCTCGTGCACCCGGTCGCCGGAGTTCCCGCGATACCAGGCGATCTCGTCGAGTTCGCCGTAGCGCACACCGGAGTCCCCGGCCCGGCACGCGTACTCCCACTCCGCCTCGGAGGGAAGCCGATAGCCGTCGGCCGCCCAGTCGCAGTCCACGTCCCGCGCGTCGGGGTCCTGCTCGCCCTGCTCGCCGCCCAGTGAGTAGCAGGGCGTGAGCCCGCTGGCCTCCGACAGCAGATTGCAGAACCGGATCGCGTCCCGCCAGGAGACCTCGGTCACCGGCGTCCGCGCCCCCGCCGCGCCGCCCGCGGGCGCCTCGCCCCGTACGGCGCCGTACAGCTCTCGGGTCACGGGGTACGGCGCCAGCCGGAAGGGCGCGACCTTCACCTGCCAGTCGGTCCGCGTGCCCTCGTCCCGCAGGACGATCTCCCCGGCGGGGACCTCCACCATGACCGTGCTCATGTCTGTGCTGATGTTCATGGAGGCCGTGGCGGGAATCGAACCCACGTAACTCGCTTTGCAGGCGAGTCCCTAAACCACTCGGGCACACGGCCGATGTCGTGCTCTCGTGCCTTCGACGATAGGGACGGGGGCGGACCGGCACAACGGCCCGGCGGGCGCTGCCATGCGACTGACATACGCCGTTCATGATGCGCGTTTGCGCTGGGCCGGGGGCGGGGTTCAGCGGTGCGTCAGGAACTCCTCGACCACCGGGCGGAAGAGCTCCGGCTCGTCGACCCACGGGTAGTGCCCCACCCCGTGCAGTGGCCGCACCCGCCCGTCCGGGAAGGACTCCGCGACCAGCTCACCGGCGCGCATACCGGTCACCGCGTCCCGGTCCCCGGTCACCACCAGCACCGGGCACGGCACCTCCCGCAGCCGCACCAGCACCGCCCGCCGCGCCGCCTCGTCCACGCCCTGCCAGAAGCCCGCGCGCGGCACCGGGCCCAGCTGTTCGCCCTCGCTCGCGGCGTGTGCGCGCTGGGGCTCGTCCCAGCGGCCGTACGCCATGGGGGCGGCCTGGAGCAGCAGTTTGCGCACCTCGGCCAGGTCGGTGGTGTCGGGCAGCAGCTGGACCGCGGCCGAGGCGCCGGGCCACCACGGCTCGGTGGCGCGGGCCTCGAAGATCTCGCGGGCGTCCTGGGGGAGTTCGCCCTGCATCCGCGCGCCGGGGCAGACCAGGATCAGGTGCGTCAGCCGCTCGGGGTGGGCGGCGGCGTACGCCTGGGCCGTCGCGGCGGCCGCGTCGTGGGCGAGCAGCGCGAACCGTTCGAGTCCGAGGTGGCCGCGGAGCGCTTCGAGGTCTTCGGCGAGGCTGGGGAAGGCGTAGCCGCTCGGTTCGGCGGCGGGCGGGGAGTCGCCGGTGCCCCGGCTGTCGGGGATGACCAGGGTGCGATCGGCGTCGAGCCCGCCGAGGTCGCCCAGATACGCGGCGTTCCGCCCCGGCCCGCCGGCCAGACAGACGAGCGGCGGTCGGTCGGCTCCGCCGCCGGTACGGGCCTCAAGGACGCGGTAGGCGAGTTCGGCGCCGTCGTACGAGGTGTAGTGGGGCATTGGTCCAGCTTGCCTGATTGTGGCGGGCATACAGTGCCCGTCACGCGGCTTACGCGGCGCCGGGCGGGTCGTCCAGGAGGTACGCCATCGTGATCGACGCCTTCCGTGACCTCGCGGACACGATCATCGCCGTTCGCAGCCTCATCCGACGAGCCTGGGCAACCCACCACTGGGACAACCGTCCGAACCGCCACCCATGACCGCACGCCTGCCACTGGACTCTACGGGGGCGTATGCGACGCTGCCCGGCCTCCCACGAATTGCAGCAGCCGGTCGGCTTCCTGTTCCAGGGCTGCCCGATCGGTTGCGCGGAGCGGTCGGAACGGGGTGAGCCGCAACGTCCCGGCGTCGATGGACCATGTTCCGTGCACCCAGCCGTCCACCAGGAAGGTGGGCCGTACCCTTGCCTGGCCGGGCATCACCCACTTCCGGTCCTCGTCGCTGATGACCCGAGTCCGGTCGGCGTGACCGAGCAGGACGTTGTCGAAGGCGGGCAGTAGCCGCACCGGAGCGAGCGTCTCGGGGTCGGGCACCTCGGCGTCGGCCAGATCGATCAGATCCCTGCCATCGGGGCCGGAGTAGTGGCGCAGTTCGGCGCGCATCTCCGCGACGACCTCGCCCAGGCGGGTCAGTCCGCACCAGGCCTGGACGTCCTTCACTCCGGCCGGGCCGAAGGCGGCCAGATAGCGGCGGATCAGCTCCTTGGCGGAATTCTTGGCGGCAGTCGCCGTCGCTGCCGTCGCCGTCGCTGCCGTCGCTGCCGTCGCTGCCGTCGCTGCCGTCGCCGTCGCTGCCGTCGCCGTCGCTGCCGTCGCTGCCGTCGCCATCGGCTGTCCCAGCCAGACCTCGGCGGGCGTGACAGAGACCGCCGACCGGTTGCCCCAGGAGCCCCATGCGCCGGTGGCCGCGCCATGGACGAGGGGGGTGCGCAATTCCACCTGCCCGGCCAGAATCCGGCCGTCGCGTCCCGGATGGCGTTCGGCCAGCCGCCGGGCCAACTCCTTGCGCGACAGCGTCCCTCCCGCGAGCAGGCCGAGTCCCTCGGCCACCAAGGACGCCGCGTCCAGACCTGTGCTGTTCCGGGCGAAGTGGGGCGAGCCGGCCGTGCGGTCGAGCACGGGCTGCAGCAGCGGCCGCAGCCAACAGAAATCGTCGGCCGCGGCGAGATGCTGGGTACTGCGGAGCAGACCGGAGCGGACCACCTGCCGGTCCTCCAGCAGTGCGGTGAGCTCGGACTGCGTGAAGGCGTGGATCCTGCTCCACAGCCCGACATAGGCCCAGTTGGGCTCCTGTGCCTGCAGTGCAACCAGCCGCCCGATCACCTCCAGCGGACTGCGATCGGTGCGCCCCAGCAGGAACTGGCGGCCCATCAGCGCCCGATTCAGGGCCCGGAGAGAGAGGGTGGTCACGACAGCCGCACCGAGACATTGCCCTGGTAGGAACCCTGCAGCAGGGAGAGGAACGCCTGCGGTACGTCCTCGATCCCACCCTCGACCACCGTCTGCGGGTAGACGAAGCGGCCCTCGCCCAGCCAGCTGCTGAAGTGCTCACGCCAGGCCGCGATCTGATCAGGCGTGTGATAGCAGGAGAACGGCAGCAGCTCGACGCCCCTGGCCTCGGCCGCCGCGCGATCCGGCCGCGGAAAGCGCTGCGCCGCGTCACCGAGCTGGCTGGACAGCGAGCCGCACAGGGCGAAGCGCGCCCCGGGCCGGGCCGCCTGCAGCGCGCCCTGGTACTGCTCGCCGCCCACGACGTCGAAGAAGACCGAGATGCCCTCGGGCGCGAGCTCCCGCAGCCGGTCGGCCGCAGAGCCGTCGTGGTAGTCGAAGGCGGCGTCGTAGCCGAGTTCGTTCACCAAGTAGTCGACCTTGGCCAGGCTGCCGGCGCTGCCGATCACCCGAGCCGCACCAAGGCACTTGGCGATCTGCCCGGCCAGCGAGCCGACCCCGCCCGCCGCGCCGGAGACGAAGACCACGTCGCCTTCACCGACGGCCGCTACCTCGGCCATCCCGTAGTAGGCGGTCGGTCCCTGGCCGAGGTAGTAGCCCGGGTCGGCGAAGAGCTCACGACTGAGCTTGACGTACGAGCCGGCCGGGCCGGCCGAGTACTCGCTCCAGCCGGTCATCGACTGGACCAGGTCGCCGACCTCGAATTCGGGGCTGTCGGATCGGACCACGGTGCCGATGGCGGCCACCCCTACCCGCTGCCCCGGCTGCCAGGCCGGGACCGGGATGGTGCAGTCGGCCCGCATCAGCTCCAGGTAGGTCGCCGCGAGTCCGATCTGGTCGGTGCGTACCAGGACCTCGCCGTCCACCACGGTCTTCGCGACGGTGAAATGGTCGAGCGTCGGGGTGCCGGTGATCTGGGCAGTCAGCTGGATCTCACGGGCGATCATTTTCGTCCTTACCTCGGGTGTGGCCGTCGAGACCGACTCTAGGAAGGCTTCAGGCCAGTTTCTGACCGGAAGTCGAGGCAGGATGCCGCCATGGCGAACACCAGCTCACGGACCCTCAGACTGCTCTCGCTGCTGCAGACCCACCGGCACTGGTCCGGCCCGGAACTGGCCGACCGGCTCGGGGTCTCCGAGCGGACGCTGCGCCGCGATGTCGAGCGGCTGCGCGAGCTCGGCTACCCGGTCGGCGCGGCCCGGGGCACCGACGGCGGCTACCAGCTCGCGCCCGGCGCCGTCCTGCCGCCGCTGCTGCTGGACGACGAGGAGGCGGTGGCCCTCGCAGTGGGCGTCGGCGACGCGGCGCAGAGCGGGATCGCGGGGATGGAAGAGGCGTCGCTGCGCGCACTCACCAAGGTGGTACGGGTCCTGCCGCCCCGGCTGCGGGCCAGGGTGGACGCCCTGCGGGCGATGACCCTCTCCGCTGTCGTGTCCGGGCCGGTCGTCGCGGCGGGGGTGCTCACCACGGTCGCCCAGGCTTGCCGGGACGAGGAGCGGCTGCGGTTCGGCTATACGGCCAGGGGCTCCGCACCCACTGAGCGCGAGGTCGAGCCGCACCGCGTCGTCGCACTCGGCGGACGCTGGTACCTGGTGGCCTACGACCTGGATCGGCACGACTGGCGTAGTTTCCGCCTCGACCGGCTGACCGAGCCGACGGCGACCGGCACGCGCTTCCGGTCGCGCCTGCTCCCGGCCGAGGACGCCGTGGCCTTCGTCCAGGCAGCGAGCGGGGCCCCGGCTCCGTACACCGTCGAGGTCCTTGTGCACGCGCCCTCCTCGCGGGTGCGGCAGGTGGTCGGCCGCTGGGGCTCGATCGAACCGCTCGATCAGGACAGCTGCCGACTCACCATGACCTCGACCTCCCTCGACTGGCCGACCCAGGCACTGGGCAACGTGGGCGCCGAGTTCGAGGTCCTGGGGCCGCCGGAGTTCGCCACGTACGTCCAGGAGTGGGGCGCCCGCTTCATCCGGGCCACCCGCGCACCCACATGACCTTCCTCGCCGTGACACCGCGACGGTGTGCCCGGTTTGCTGCCGGGCGCGCCCCCGCGCCAATCTGCGCGACCTCTACGTCGCCTGTTTCTGGGCTGAGCCGGCCGCCGCGCCGAGGGTTTCCGCGCTCAGGCCCGCCTCGTCGAGTACCGCCGCCGCCACCCCGCGGCCGATCCGGGCGAGCCCCAGAAGCAGATGGTCGCAGTCGATATGAGCCGAGCCCGTCTCCTGCGACCGCTCCTGCGACCGCTCCTCCGACAGTCCCTCCGCCAGTCCCTCCGCCAGTTCCTCCGCGAGGGCGATGGCCTTGCGGGAGTAGGGGGTCCAGGCGATGCGTTCGGCCGCCTGTGACGCCCCCATGCTCAGCCGGTCGCCGATGGCCCTGTGCAGGGTCTCGGGCGATGCGCCGGCGGCGCTCAGGAGGCGGGTGGCGCTGTTGTCCTCGGCGGTGAGGCCCCAGAGCAGATGCTCGGTCCCGATGTAGTTGTTGCGGTGCTGCACCGCGGCCCGTTTGACGTGCGTCATGGCCTGGCGGAGTTCTTCGCTCATCGTCTCGGGGCCGTAGCGCTTATGGGGTGCGTGGAAGCGCTGCTGCACGGCCTGCCGGGTCACGCCGAGGGCCGTACCGATGTCCGTCCATGAGCGGCCGTGCATCCGGCAGTGCTCGACGTAGTCCTCGACCAGGTCGTCGGCGAGGGCCTGCAGCCGGCCGGCCAGGTCTGCCGCGGTGGTCAGGAGGGCCAGCCAGTCGGGCTGCTCCTGTCCGCCGGGGCGGTGGGCGGTGGCGCAGGTCCGGTCGACTTCCGCGATGAGGTCGTCAAGATCGGGGATCGTCATGAGGCAAGTACGCCTTGACAGTTTGGATTTGTCAAGGCGTACTTGCCTAGGCGGGTTTGGCGGGTGATCCAAAAGCGAGGGAGGGGAGATGTGCCCGAACCCCAAGTTGCGCTTATGATTCGAGGGTGTTCGACTCCCGGCACATCAAGACGTTCCACGAGGTGGTCCGCGTCGGCTCGTACTCCGCCGCTGCCCGCTCCCTCGGCTATACGCAACCGGCGATCACGCAGCAGATGAAGGCGCTGGAACGGGAGGTCGGCAGCCCGCTCTTCGTCCGCGTCGGCCGTGGCATGCGGCTCACCGAGGCCGGGGAGACCCTGGCCCGCCACGCGGACGTCATCCTCGACTCCATCTCCGCCGCCCGGCAGCAGCTCAACGCCATCACCCGGCTGCGCGCCGGCCACGTACGCCTCTGCGGCTTCCCCAGCGCCAACGCCACCCTCATCCCCGAGGCCATGGCCCGCCTCGCCGCCGCCCACCCGGGGGTGCGGGTGGAACTGCTCGAAGGCGAGCCGCCCGAGTCGCTGGGGCGGGTGGTGCGCGGCGAATGCGACATCACGCTCGCCTTCACCTACCCGGGCCTGCGCGAGCAGGCCCCCGCCGAACTGGTCGAGATCCCCCTGCTCGAAGACCAGCTGACCGTGCTGCTGCCCACCGGCCATCCGCTGGCCCGGCGGCGGGCCGTCAAGCTCACGGAGCTGAGCGGGGAGCGCTGGATAGCGGGCTGTCTGCGCTGCCGCGCCAACTTTCTGCACGAGTGCGCTGAGCAAGGCTTCGCCCCCGATATCGCCTTTACGACGGACGACAACCTGGTCATCCAGAGCATGGTCGCGGCGGGGCTCGGCGTGGCGATGATGCCCGGGCTCGTCCTCTCCTTCCTCTGCCACCAGAAGGTCACCGGCCGCGCCCTGGAGCCCGCCTCGCGCCGCCATGTCTCGGCGTACGTGCTGCGGGAGCATCTGCGGGTGCCGGCGACGGAGATGGTGCTGGAGGAGCTGAAGGCGGTGGCGGCGAACCGGGTCGGCTGCTGACCCATAAGCAGCTGTTGAGGTTCGCGAAGAAACCGTCGTTGGACGTGATGGTTCCGGCGGCAGGACCCTGCGGCCATGACCACTCCGACCGCCACCGCGCCGCCTGTTCCCGCGTCGCCTGCCTCCGCGCTGTCTGCCTCCGCGCCGTCCGCCTTGCGCCGGACCGCGCGTATGAGCACGTTCGTCGACGAGGTACGCGAGGCCGTCGGGCGTGGCCTGGCGCCGGACCTGACCGCCCAGCTGGTCGCCGACCGCCTCGCCCCCCACCTGGGCGCGCCCGACCTGCTCACCGCGGCCCAACGGCAGGGCGACGCCGCGAGCTACCGCCAGCACCTCCTGCACGCCGAACCCGACGGCAGCTTCTCCGTCGTCGCCCTCGTCTGGCTGCCCGGCCAGCGCACCGCCATCCACGACCACGTCTCGTGGTGCGTGGCCGGTGTCCACGAGGGCCAGGAACGCGAGCGCCGCTACGACCTCGTCCCCGACGGCACCACCTCCCGCCTGGTCGCGGTGGCGGAGGTGACCAACCCGCTCGGCTCGGTGGCCGGGTTCGCGCCGCCGGGAGATATCCACAGGGTGTGGAACGCGGGTGCGGGCATGGCGATCTCCATCCACGTCTACGGCGCGGACGTCGCCCGGCTGGGCAGCAGCGTCCGGCGCGTGTACGCCCTGCCGGAGGGTGAGGACCTGTGAGCCCGCGGCGCCGCCGCCCTGGAACGGCGGCGGCCGTGACGCCCGGCCGAGGGCGAGACCAGGGCTGGGGCTGGGGCCGATGCGGGTGGGCTGGGCCATGGCGCTGACGGACGCGCGGGGCGGCCCGTCGGGCGCCGAGGGCGCGCCGGGTGCCGACGGGGCGGGCGCGGCGTGGGCGCCGGGTGCCGACGGTGTGCCGGGCGTGCGCGGCGCGGCCGCGGGGCCGGGGGCGACTGTGTGTCGTACGGCGGGCGGCACGGCGGACGGCGCGGCGCCTGGGCACCCCGCGCCCGGCGGCACTCCGACGCGGCCGTCGGGTGCGGCTGGCGCGGGCACGGGACCCCACGGCACGGCGTCCGCGCCTTGCGCGCCCGAGGCCGTGGCGCCTGCGGTGTCCCGCCGCGCGGCGCGGATTCGGGTTCTTTTGCCCGGGTTGGGGCTCGGTGGGCTCGGGGTGGCGGGGGCTTGGGCGGTGCACCTGGCGGTGCCAGGCGTGCCGATGCTGACCGTTGCCGTCGTGCTGGGCATCCTCGCCGCGCATCTGCCGGGCACGCGCGGGGTCGTACGGGGCGGTGGCCGGGCCGGGCTGTCGTTCGCGGGGAAGCGGCTGATGCGCCTGGGCGTGGTGCTGCTCGGGCTCAAGCTCAGCCTGGACGATGTGCTGGGCCTCGGCTGGGCGAGCGTGGCGATGGTGTGCGGCGTGGTCGCGGCCACGTTCTTCGGTACGTGGTGGCTCGGCCGCCGGATGGGTCTGCGCGGCGACCAGCCGCTGCTGGTCGCCACCGGCTACGCGATCTGCGGCGCGTCCGCGATCGGCGCGGTCAGCGAGGTGTCGGACAGCGATGAGCGCGACGTCGCGACGTCCGTGGCCCTGGTGACGCTGTGCGGGACGCTCGCCATCGCCGTACTGCCGCTGCTCCAGCACCCGCTGGGGCTCAGCGACGCGCGGTTCGGCCGGTGGGTCGGGGCGAGCGTGCACGATGTGGGGCAGGTCGTGGCCGCCGCGCAGACGGCCGGGCCGTCGGCGCTGGGCGAGGCGGTGCTCGTGAAGCTGATGCGGGTGGCGCTGCTGGCGCCGCTCGTCGCGGCGGTCGCCGTCTCCGTACGGGCCCGGCGGGCGCGGGGGGCCGAGCAGGCCGAGCAGGCCGAGCAGGCCCAGTCGGCCCAGCAGGACCAGGTCGGCGGGGAAGCCCGGCTCGGTGAGGAGGCCGGACGTACCGACCCCGCGACCCGGCGGCCACCCCTCGTGCCGCTGTTCGTCCTCGGCTTCCTGGCCATGGTCGCCGTGCGCAGTACGGACCGGCTGCCGTCCGCCGCGCTCGACACCGCCGCGACCGCCCAGGAGCTGCTGCTCGCCGCCGCCCTCTTCGGCCTCGGCAGCGCGGTGCACCTGCCCTCGCTGGCCCGTACGGGCGGGCGCGTGGCGGCGCTCGGGCTGTGTGCGTGGGTCGTGGTCGCGGGCGTCGGCTACGGCGGGGTGCTGCTTACGACGTAACGGTCGCGGCGCCCAAAGGGCGGTGTGGGGCCCGGCGGCCGCTCCGGGCCCCGGCCCCCGTCGCCTGCCCCATTCGCCTTACGACGCGTATTACGACGCGTAGATCTCGGTCATCTCCGTGATCTTGCCATTGCCGTCGACCGTGATTTCGTAGAAGTTCCGGCCCCAGCAGTCGCCGGCGTCCACCTTCGACTGCCCGCCGTCGTACTGCTTGCCCTTGGGGTCCGCACACGTCTTGATGTGCGCGATGCCGCCGTTCTGGGCGGTCAGGGCCCGCTGTGTGGAGTCCTTCTTGCTGATGATCGTCACCCTGGCGCCGCCCGAGGCGACGGAGTAGGTGTGCAGCGCCCCGACCGCCCGGTACGCCTTGCCCTGGTGCGAGCTCGTGGTGCACTGCCGCTTGGCGTTCTTGGCGATGATGTTGTTCATCGCGCCTTCGACGTTGTTGATCCAGATGACCTTGCGGCCGTTGGCGGTCGTCGAGCAGCCGCCGCTGCCGTTCCCGCCCCCGTTCTTGATCTTCTTGCCGTACTTCTTCTTGTTGGCCTTCTTCGCGGCGTGGCTTCTCGAGGAGTGCGAGCTGCCGCTGCTGCCACCGCTGCAGGCGGTGAGGGTGAGCGCTGCGGTGACAAGCACGGCAGTGGCGAAAAATGGGCGGATGGCTGGGCGGCTGGAAGGCACGATTCCCCCGTGGTGCGGGCCTGGTCGTCCACGATCAGGCATGGAGTGAGGTTGAGGCCGAACATCGCGAAGAAGGCTGTGTGGCGACCTGGCCGAAAGTCTATGGGTGTGAGCATGGCGAACCGATGTCGCTTACCGAATCCTGAATGACCGGTTTCGAATCTGTGACGCCGATCGCGGCAGGCTGCCGAGCCTAGGACCGAGGGCCGAGGCCATCTCCGCCCCGCGCCAGGTGTGTCCCACGGAAACGCCTCTTACGCTGGCGTGATGACCGCTATCGACCCGCGCGACACCGACGTCGCGCACAGTCCCACCGCACCAGCCGACGCCGAAGACACAGCCAACGCCGAAGACATAACCGACACCGAAGCCGAAGACGGCGGCGGCTCCGTACTCGGGCGGCGCTACCGCGCCCTCACCCTCGGCATCGTGTCCGTCGTCTCCCTCATCGCCTTCGAGGCGAGCGCGGTCAACACGGCGATGCCGGTCGCGGCCCGCGCCCTCGACGGGGTCGAGCTGTACGCGTACGCCTTCTCCGCGTACTTCACCGCGAGCCTGTTCGCGATGGCGCTGTCGGGCGAGTGGTGCGACCGCAGGGGGCCGCTCGCGCCGCTGTTCGCCGGGATCGCGGCCTTCGGGGCCGGTCTTGTGCTCTCCGGCTCGGCGCAGGACATGTGGACGTTCGTGGGCGGGCGCGCGGTGCAGGGGATCGGCGGCGGGCTGGTGATCGTCGCGCTGTACGTACTGGTCGGCCGCGCGTATCCGCAACGGCTGCAACCCGCCGTGCTGGCCTCCTTCTCCGCCGCCTGGGTGCTGCCGGTGATCGTCGGACCGCTGGTCGCGGGGACGGTCACCGAACAGGCCGGATGGCGCTGGGTCTTCCTGTCCATCCCGGTGCTGATACTGCTGCCGCTCGCGGTGATGCTGCCCGCCCTGCGCAAGGTGGACCGGGGCGAGCCCTCCCCGGCCATGAACCGCCGCCGCATCCTCCTCGCACTCGCCGTCGCGTCCGGCGCGGGCCTGCTGCAGTACGCGGGCCAGGACCTGGCCTGGATCTCCCTGCTCCCCGCCGCGGCGGGCCTCGCGCTGCTCGTCCCCTGCGTGCTGCGGCTGCTGCCCCGGGGCACCTTCCGGGCCGCCCGCGGGCTGCCGGCCGTGGTGCTGCTGCGCGGTGTCGCGGCGGGCTCCTTCCTCGGCGCGGAGAGCTTCGTACCGCTGATGCTCGTCACCGAGCGCGGCCTGTCGGCCACGGCGGCCGGGCTCTCGCTCACCGGTGGCGGACTGACCTGGGCGCTCGGCTCGTACACCCAGAGCCGCCCGCGTTTGGAGCCGCACCGCGAGCGGCTGATGGCGGGCGGCATGCTGCTGATCGCGCTGTCCATCGGCCTGGTCCCGCTGGCGCTCGTCGACTCCGTACCGGCGTGGCTGGTCGCCGTGGCGTGGGTGATCGGCGGCTACGGGATGGGGCTGGTCATCTCCAGCGGCAGCGTGCTGCTCCTCAAGCTCTCCGGCCCCAAGGAGGCGGGCAGCAACTCCGCCTCCCTCCAGGTCTCCGACGCGCTCGGCAACATCACGCTGGTGGGGCTGAGCGGTGTGCTGTTCGTGGGCTTCGGCGGCGGCTCGGTGGCGGGGGGCCACGTGGGAGAGGGGGCCACGGCGGGGACGGGGCACCCGGGGGCGTTCGCGGCGGTGTACGTGGCGATGGCGGCGGTGGCGCTGCTGGGGGCGGCGCTGACGACGCGGCTGCGGCCCGCCACTCAATAGAGTGGTACCACTTTGACCCCAGAAGTGGTACCGTGCTGGTATGGCAATGAATCTCCGTCTGCGCGACGACCAGCAAGAGGCGCTCAAGCAGCGGGCCGAAGAGGAAGGCCGCAGCATGCACGCCATAGTGCTTCAGGCGATCGACCGGTATCTGGAGCAAGAGGCTGACCGGGAATCCGTCCGGCGCCTGGGGGCGAAGTACGCGGCACGCCATGCGGACCTGCTGCGGAGGCTGGGGGAGTAAGTGAAGTACCTGACGGTCCAGGAAGTGCTGGACCTCACGGAAATGGCCTGTGGGGGGCAGCAGATCGCAGTGCGTGATCTGGGGCTGCTGAGCTCGGCGGTGCACCGCCCGCAGTCGCAGATGTTCGGCATCGAGGCCTACGCCGACCTGTTCGAGAAGGCGGCCGCGCTGCTCCAGTCGCTCGCCGTCAACCACCCCTTGGTGGACGGCAACAAGCGCATGTGCTGGATGTCCACGGTCGTCTTCCTCGACATCAACGGCACGGAGATGCTCGACGTCGACCAGGACGAGGCGTACAAGCTCGTCGTCGGCGTGGCCGCGGGCGTGGTCGAGGACGTCGAAGACATCGCGGCCGGACTGCGCGCGCTGCACGCGGCGATGTGAGCTGAATCCCACCTCCGGGTGGACCCGGGGCGTAGCCCCCAAGCGTGAAGGATGGCACCGGTAGGCTGACGCGGTCCTCGAACCCCCTCGCCGATCGGCCCGACGGAGACCGTGACTACTACCGCCTCCTCCACCACCAGCCATCACCTCTCGCCCGCCTTCCCCGGGCGGGCCCCTTGGGGTACCGCGAGCAAGCTGCGCGCCTGGCAACAGGGCGCGATGGAGAAGTACGTACAGGAGCAGCCCCGCGACTTCCTCGCGGTCGCCACCCCCGGCGCCGGCAAGACCACCTTCGCGCTGACGCTCGCCTCCTGGCTGCTGCACCACCACGTCGTGCAACAGGTGACGGTCGTCGCGCCGACCGAGCATCTGAAGAAGCAGTGGGCGGAGGCCGCGGCCCGGATAGGCATCAAGCTGGACCCCGAGTACAGCGCGGGGCCCGTCGGGCGGGATTACCACGGCGTCGCCGTCACCTACGCGGGCGTCGGCGTACGGCCGATGCTGCACCGCAACCGCTGCGAGCAGCGCAAGACCCTCGTCATCCTCGACGAGATCCACCATGCCGGCGACTCCAAGTCCTGGGGCGAGGCGTGCCTGGAGGCGTTCGAGCCGGCCACCCGCCGGCTCGCGCTGACCGGCACCCCCTTCCGGTCCGACACCAACCCCATCCCCTTCGTCGCCTACGAGGAGGGGAACGACGGCATCCGGCGCTCGGCCGCCGACTACACATACGGATACGGCAGCGCCCTGAACGACGGCGTCGTCCGGCCGGTCATCTTCCTCTCCTACAGCGGCAACATGCGCTGGCGGACCAAGGCCGGCGACGAACTCGAAGCGCGCCTCGGCGAGCCGATGACCAAGGACGCCGTCTCACAGGCCTGGCGCACCGCGCTCGACGCGCGCGGCGACTGGATGCCGAACGTGCTGCGCGCCGCCGACCAGCGGCTCACCGAGGTCCGCAAGTCCATCCCGGACGCGGGCGCGCTCGTCATCGCGACCGACCAGGACTCGGCGCGCGCGTACGCCAAGCTGATCCGCGAGATCACCGGCAGCAAAGCCACCATCGTGCTGTCCGACGACTCCGGGGCCTCGCAGCGCATCGAGGACTTCACCCACTCCGAAGACCGCTGGATGGTCGCGGTCCGCATGGTGTCGGAAGGCGTGGACGTGCCGCGCCTGGCCGTCGGCGTGTACGCGACCACGATCTCCACCCCGCTGTTCTTCGCGCAGGCCGTCGGCCGTTTCGTACGGTCCCGGCGGCGCGGCGAGACCGCCTCCGTCTTCCTGCCCACCATCCCCATGCTGCTCGGCTTCGCGAACGAGATGGAGGTCGAACGCGACCACGTCCTCGACAAGCCCAAGAAGGAGGGCGAGGAGGAGGACCCGTACGCCGAGGAGGAGAAGCTTCTCCAGGAGGCCGAGAAGCAGCAGGACGAGGACACCGGCGAGCAGGACATGCTGCCCTTCGAGGCGCTGGAGTCGGACGCGGTCTTCGACCGAGTGCTCTACGACGGTGCCGAGTTCGGCATGCAGGCGCACCCGGGCAGCGAGGAGGAACAGGACTACCTCGGCATCCCCGGGCTCCTGGAGCCCGACCAGGTGCAGATGCTGCTCCAGCGGCGGCAGGCACGGCAGATCGCGCACAGCCGCAAGAAGCCGGACACTGAGGCTGACCTGCTGGAACTCCCGGCGGAGCGGCGGCCGGTCGTCACTCACAAGGAGCTGCTCGAGCTGCGCAAGGAGCTCAACTCCTTGGTGGGGGCGTACGTCCACCAGAGCGGTAAGCCGCACGGGGTGATCCACACCGAACTGCGCCGGGTGTGCGGCGGGCCGCCGAGCGCGGAGGCGACGGCGGGGCAGATCCGGGAGCGGATCAAGAAGGTGCGGGAGTGGGCGACACGGATGCGGTGACGGCGTACGCCGTGACGCCGTACCCGGCGCCCACGGCGCTGTAAGTCTGCGGAAGGGCTTCCCCGTAAGCCCTTCCGCCTTGTATATGAACCCGTCGTGGAATCGGGGCGAAAGCCCACCATCCCGGCGTATATACGACCCCTCGCAGGGTAGCTCTGCTCGGATTCTGGACAAACTCTTTCGCTTAGCGGACCAGCTCGCTACCGTTCCGGCCAACGCACACGCCCCGTGGCAGCGCCGCCGCGGAGCGCAGCCGGTGCGTGCGACCACGACCGGCGGCCTCTGGCGCGCCGTCGTCGGGACCGGCGGCGCCCTCTGCCAAGAGCCGCCACTCATACAGAGGAGGGGGCGTCGTGACCGCGGAGACCTCCCAGACGCTCGACCGAGGACTGCGCGTCCTCAAACTGCTCGCCGACACCGACCACGGGCTGACCGTGACCGAGCTGTCCAACAAGCTCGGCGTCAACCGCACCGTGGTGTACCGCCTGCTGGCCACGCTCGAACAGCACTCCCTCGTACGCCGCGACATCGGCGGCCGCGCGCGGGTGGGGCTCGGCGTGCTGCAGCTCGGCCGCCAGGTCCATCCGCTGCTGCGCGAGGCGGCGCTGCCCGCGCTGCGCGCCCTCGCCGACGACATCGGCGCCACCGCGCATCTCACCCTGGTCGACGGCGCGGAGGCGCTGGCGGTCGCGGTCGTCGAACCGACCTGGACCGACTACCACGTCGCCTACCGAGCCGGCTTCCGCCACTCCCTGGACCGCGGCGCCGCGGGCCGCGCCATCCTGTCCGCCCGCTCGGGCCGGGGCGGCGACCCCGGCTACGTCCTCACCCACGGCGAACTGGAAGCGGGCGCGAGCGGCGCGGCCGCGCCCCTGGTCGGGGTGACCGGGATCGAGGGCAGCGTGGGCGTGGTGATGCTCTGCGACGCGGTGCCGGAACGGGTCGGTCCACGCGTAGTGGACGCGGCCCGCGAGGTCGCTGACGCCCTGCGCTGACGCCCTGCGCTGACGGCCTGCGCTGACGGCCTGCGCTGACGGTCCGCGCCGCGGTCTGGGGCGGATGCTCCACGCCGCGGCTTGGGGCTGATGTCTGCGCTGACGGCTGCCGCGAGGCCTGCCGCCTGCCGCCGCCGGCGACCCCGTGCTGTCGGGCGCCGTGCTGATCACCGCCGGCCACGGCGGGCGGCGGCCACGGCGGTGGGGCCGGGGCGGCCAGCCGCCGGGGCGACGCACCTCGCACCCCGGGAGTCAACTAGATTCACACCATGCCTGCCGTCTCCCCGCGTGCCCGGATCGTCGCGATCTGCTCCGCGCCCGTTATCGCCCTCCTCGCGGTTGCCGCCTTCGCGCCGCTGCCTTTTTCCGTGGCGGAGCCCGGCACGACCGTGAATGTGCTCGGTTCGGACCACGGTGGGCCGGTGATCAAGATCTCCGAGGCGAAGGCCCGTAAGACCACCGGGCAGCTGCGGATGACGACGATCGCGGCGACCGGGCCGGACGCCACGGTTCGGCTGAAGGACGTCATCAGCGGCTGGCTCGACACCGACCGCGCCGTGATGCCGCGCGACTCCGTCTACCCCGTCGGCAACTCGACCAAGGAGATCGAGGCGCACAACGCCAAGGAGATGGAGGAGTCCCAGGACGACGCCACCAAGGCCGCGCTCGGCTATCTCCACCTCTCCTCCAAGGACGTCAAGGTGCGGCTGCGCCTCGCGGACGTGGGCGGGCCGAGCGCCGGGCTGCTGTTCTCGCTCGGGATCGTGGACAAGCTCGACGGGGACGGGCGCGGCGGCGATCTCACCGGCGGCCGTACGATCGCGGGGACCGGCACGATCACGGCGGGCGGCAAGGTGGGCGCGGTGGGCGGGGTGCCGCTCAAGACGCAGGCGGCCCGGCGGGACGGGGCGACGGTGTTCCTGGTTCCGAAGGCGGAGTGTTCGGACGCCAAGGCCGAACTCCCCAAGGGGCTGCGGCTGATCCCCGTCACCACGCTCAAGGGCGCGGTCAACTCGCTGGTGGCGCTGAAGTCAGGCAGCCAGGTGCCGCACTGCTGACTCAACACTGCTGATTCAACACCGCTGACTCACCACCGCAGAGCGGCTGTTGAGCCACAGCCGAGCGGTCGACCGTCGTAGAGGCCTGTCATAGCCGGCAGCATGTCCACACCCCTTGATCCGCTTGTGTGGGTTCCGACCGTGGGCGGTCATGAACTGGCCCTGTCGCGGCTCAAGAAGGTGGGGACGGGCGCCTGACCGATGGGCGCCCGACCGGGCGCTCACAGCCGGGCCGCCAGGCCCGGCTGTTGTCCCGGCCGGGGGCGCGGCGTCGCGAGACGCAGGCCCACCTCGACCAGCGTCCAGCCCAGTTGGCTCCGCAGCCGCCTCGGGGGGCGTGATCGGCGGGGCGGGCGAGGCCGGTGCCGTGCGCGGGCGCGCAGGGCCTCGCGGTGCAGCTGCTCGGCCCGGATGCGGTGCAGCCGCAGATGGATGTCGTCGCCGTACATGGTCGTTCCCCCCAGGGTCGGTCAGTCGTCGTCGCGCGGGAAGGCGTGCAGATGGACCCGGAAACGGGCCGAGCCCTCGGTGTCCTGGCTGACTTCCTTCTCGCGATAGCTCTCGATCACCTCATGCACCTTGTCGCGCAGTTCGGCGGCGACTTCAGGGGTGAGGCGGATGGCGAAGTCGCTGATGTCCCAGGCGCGGCGCCACTCCTCGGGCCAGTCGCGCCAGGTGGCGAGCCAAGTGGACGTCTCCTGGCCGTGGGCGGTGGCGTGCTCGTGGAGCAGGGTGCTCATCGCACCGCGTAGGGACGCGTCGGCGTCACGCAGTAGATCCTCGGAGTTCACGCGTGTGCCGCGCTGCGCCGCCTGCCACCACCGCTCGCGCCCCTTGCCGCGCTCCGGATCGTCCTTGACGAAGCCGTGGGCGGCCAGCTGCCGCAGGTGGTAGCTGGTGGCGCCGCTGGACTCGCCCAGCCGGTCGGCAAGTTGGGAAGCGGTGGCCGGCCCGTACGCGCGCAGCGCGTCGAGCAGGCGCATCCGCAGGGGGTGCGCGAGCCCGCGCAGGGAGCGGGCGTCGAGCACCCGTACATCATCGTCGGGCGTCGGCTTCTCGTTCTCGGCCATGGCGGCAGCGTAAGCATGCAAAGAATCCATTGCAAGGATTTCTTTGCATCTAGATCTTTGCAACGGAGTCTTTGGAATATCGTCCGGGAGAGCCGGTCAGTCCTCTGCCGCCTGCTTGACCAGCGGGATGATCCTCAGCGGCACCGCGTTCTCCATCACGATCGTCGTCGATGCCCGCACGATCCCCTCGAACCCCACCACCCGGTCGATCACCCGCTGCAGGTCCGCGTTGGAGCGGGCGACCAGGCGGCAGAGCATGTCGCCGTGGCCGGTGGTGGTGTGCAGTTCGAGCACTTCCGGGACGCTCGCCAGGTGGCTCCGTACGTCCGGGCCCTGGCCCTGCTTGATCTCCAGGGTCGCGAAGGCCGTGACCGGATAGCCGATGGCCGCCGGGTCCACCTCGGGCCCGAAGCCCCGGATCACGCCCTGGGCCTGGAGCCGGTCCAGCCGCGCCTGCGCCGTGCCGCGCGCGACGCCGAGTCGGCGGGACGCCTCCAGTACGCCGATCCGGGGCTCCTCGGCGAGCAGTGTGATCAGTCGGGCGTCGAGCCGGTCGATTGCCACGGCGGTCCTCCTGCTGAGGGTGAGAGTGTGAGGGTGGTCACTGTGTACAGAATGCCCGGCTGTTCACCGGACCAGCTGTACGCATTGTCCATCGAATCATCGAACTGTTGCGCATCCTGAGCCGTGGAGTAACGGTAAAGACATGACTGAGACCTTGGATCACACCCTGGCCGTGACGGGAGAAGGCGCGCGTCGGGCGGACCCCTTCCCGGTGAAGGGGATGGACGCGGTCGTCTTCGCCGTCGGCAATGCCAAGCAGGCCGCGCACTACTACTCCACCGCGTTCGGCATGCGGCTCGTCGCCTACGCCGGGCCCGAGAACGGCAGCCGGGAGACCGCGAGCTATGTCCTCGTCTCCGGCGGCGCCCGCTTCGTGTTCACCTCCGTCATCAAGCCCGCCACCGGATGGGGCACCTTCCTCGCCGAGCATGTCGCGGCCCATGGCGACGGCGTCATCGACCTGGCCATCGAGGTGCCGGACGCGCGCGCCGCGTACGCGTACGCCATCGCCCACGGCGCCTCCGGTATCGAGGAGCCGCACGAGGTCAAGGACGAGTACGGCACGGTGGTGCTCGCCTCCATCGCCACGTACGGCGACACCCGCCACACCCTCGTCGACCGCTCCGGCTACACCGGCCCCTACCTCCCCGGCTTCGCCCCCGCCGCCCCGCTGGTCGAGCCGCCCGCCCGCCGTAACTTCCAGGCCGTCGACCACTGCGTGGGCAATGTCGAACTGGGCCGGATGAACGAGTGGGTGACCTTCTACAACGACGTCATGGGCTTCACCAACATGAAGGAGTTCGTGGGCGACGACATCGCCACCGAGTACTCCGCGCTGATGTCCAAGGTCGTCGCGGACGGCACCCGCAAGGTGAAGTTCCCGCTCAACGAGCCCGCCGTCGGCAAGAAGAAGTCCCAGATCGACGAGTATCTGGAGTTCTACGGCGGTCCCGGCGTCCAGCACATCGCGCTCGCCACGAACGACATCGTCGCGACCGTACGGGCCATGCGCGCGGCCGGTGTCCAGTTCCTGGACACCCCCGAGTCGTACTACGACACGCTCGGCGAGTGGGTCGGCGAGACCCGGGTGCCCTTGGAGACGCTGCGGGAGCTGAAGATCCTCGCCGACCGCGACGAGGACGGCTACCTGCTGCAGATCTTCACCAAGCCGGTGCAGGACCGCCCGACGGTCTTCTTCGAGCTGATCGAGCGGCACGGCTCGATGGGCTTCGGGAAGGGCAACTTCAAGGCGTTGTTCGAGGCGATCGAGCGCGAGCAGGCCAGGCGCGGCAACCTCTGACGACCCCTTTGCCCCGGTCCACTTGCGCGAAAGTACGAACTAAAGCTGTTACGAACTTCGGACCGTCTACACTCGGCGCGTTGCTATCCAGTACAACGCCGCGTGGTGTATGGGGAGTTGTTGAGGTTCGAATGGCGCAAGATGTGCAAGATATGTATGCCAAAGGGCGGCTGACCAGGAATAAGTTCGCCCTCGGGGGAGGGAAGGCCGCCGCCTCGGGCGCGCTGGGAGTGCTCTCCGTCCCCGCGCCCGACACGGCCGAGGACGAGGTGCCGGTCGTGCCGGTCGTGCCGGTCGGCGAGGGCGGCGCACGGGAACTGCCGGCTCTGACGGCTCTGACGGCCCTGACGGCTCAGGAACAGCCGTAGCTCCGGCGCCGACCCAGCCGCCCGCTCCCGCACCACCCGCTGCCGTGGCGATCTTCCCTCCCGGACGGTCGGGTGCGAGTCTGGAGCCATGGCTGATCTGATGGAGATGCTGCGGGAGGGCCTCCCCTCCGAGGCCGTCCTGACCGACCCCGACGTCATGAGCTCGTACGCCAACGACATGGCGAGCTTCTGCGAGGCGGGCACCCCGGCCGTCGTCGTCCTCCCGCGCAGCGTCGAGCAGGTGCAGCACGTGATGCGTACCGCGACCGTCCTTCGTGTCCCGGTCGTGCCGCAGGGGGCTCGTACGGGCCTGTCGGGGGCCGCCAACGCCTCCGACGGCTGCATCGTCCTCTCCCTGATCAAGATGGACCGGATCCTGGAGATCAACCCGGTCGACCGGATCGCGGTCGTCGAGCCGGGCGTGGTCAACGCCGTTCTGTCGCGCGCCGTCATGGAGCATGGCCTCTACTACCCGCCGGACCCCTCCAGCTGGGAGGAGTGCACCATCGGCGGCAACATCGGCACCGCCTCCGGCGGCCTGTGCTGTGTGAAGTACGGCGTCACCGCCGAATACGTACTGGGCCTGGACGTCGTCCTCGCCGACGGCCGGCTGCTGAAGACCGGCCGCCGCACCGCCAAGGGCGTCGCGGGCTATGACCTGACCCGGCTGTTCGTCGGCTCCGAAGGCAGCCTCGGCATCGTCGTCCGCGCCGTGCTCGCGCTCAAGCCCGCCCCGCCCCAGCAGCTGGTCCTCGCCGCCGAGTTCCCGTCCACCGCGACCGCCAGTGACGCCATCTGCAAGATCATGGAGAGCGGACACACCCCCTCGCTCCTCGAACTCATGGACCGCACCAGCGTCCAGGCGGTCAACACGATGGCGAACATGGGGCTGCCGGACTCCACCGAGGCCCTGCTCCTGGCCGGCTTCGACACCCCGGACCCCGCCGCCGACCTCGCCGCCGTCGGCGAGCTGTGCACCGCCGCGGGCGCCACCGAGGTCGTCCCCGCCGAGGACACCGCCGAGTCCGACCTGTTGCTCCAGGCCCGCAGGCTGACCCTCCCGGCCCTGGAGGCGGTCAAGGGCGTCACGATGATCGACGACGTCTGCGTTCCGCGCTCACAGCTCGGCGCGATGATCGACGGGGCTGCCGCGATCGCCGAGAAGTACGGCCTGACCATCGGCGTCGTCGCCCACGCCGGCGACGGCAACACCCACCCGACCGTCTGCTTCGACCCCTCCGACCCGGACGAGACGCGGCGCGCGCGGGAGTCCTTCGACGAGATCATGGCCCTGGGCCTGGAGCTGGGCGGCACGATCACGGGCGAGCACGGGGTGGGGGTCCTCAAGCGCGAGTGGCTGGCGCGGGAACTCGGCCCGGTGGGGGTGGAGTTGCAGCGCGGCATCAAGCAGGTCTTCGACCCGCTGGGGCTGCTGAACCCGGACAAGCTCTTCGTGTAGCCGCCGGTGCAGCTTGTGTAGCTTGTGCAGCCCTTCCTGCGGCTATTCCCTCCGTCGGCCCTGGTACGCGTCCCACGCCAGCCAATGGACAAGCTGATCCCTCATCTTCGCCTTGGCCGGAGAGAGCGAATCGAAGTCCTTCTCGGCGATGTCGAGCCTGGCGAACTCGTAGCGCGGCTTCTCCCCGGCCCCCAACTCCATGCCATGCGGAATAGCCGCGATCAGACACATCCAGCTCTTCACGGGTGAGGGCTCCGGGAGATACGGGATCACCACGAAGAGCTGCCCCGACTCCAGGTCCAGGCCCTTGCCCGTCCTGCTGAAGCCGCTCGTCCTCGCGGTCTCCACAAGCTCCCGCATGCGGGACGGCGATGCCGTCATGACGGCGGCGGGGACGGGCCAGCCGAACCACGACCGGGCTCGTCTGGATGTCCTCAGCCAGTTCCTCATGGGACCACCCATACCTGTGTGTCGGGAGTGATTCCTGGAGAGTACGGGTCGTTCACGCGATCCAGGGCCTCGCCTATGCGGTGGTTGCCGTTGACCACCTCTCCGTTGTCCAGGACGACACTGCCGCCCAGCTCATCCGGGTTGTTGATCGATTCCAGCAGGCGCTCGTCGTCCATTCCGCGTATGGCCGCCAGCTTCTCCGGGTCTCCGCGGTCGGGCAGTCTGACGTCTTCCAGATCGCCGAGTCGCATGGGCACCCGTTTGGCCCTCATCGCCGCGTCGGCCGCCTCTGCGGCGCTGGGTTGGCGGCCGAAGACCTTGCTGAGAAATTTCCCGATCCCGGAACGAGTTTCGCCGTCGGGGTACGGCCCGAGCCCCAGCGGGTCGCTCCAGGTGGTGGGGTTGTGGACGTAGGTGGCGGGGTTGGGGGCGGGGATCAGGCCGAGGGGGTCGGGGGTGAGATAGCGGGCGGTGGTGGGGTCGTAGTAGCGGTGGTGGTTGTAGTGGAGGCCGGTTTCCGGGTCGTAGTACTGGCCGGGGAAGCGGAGGGGTGTGTACGTGGTGCTGGTGGCGGCCCAGGTGGTCGTTCCCCAGAGGGCGGTGCGGGCGTGCCAGGCGATCTCGCCGGACTCGTCGATGAGGTGGGTGGGGGTGCCGACGAGGTCGGTGACGATGGCGTAGAACCGCTGGTCGACCTCGCGTTGGGAGGTCGCGTCGGTGATCCGCTCGGTCTGGGCGATGGGGTGGCGGCCCTGGTGGTCCCAGGTCAGGGAGATGGGGTGGGGGAGGCCCGGTGTGCTGGTGGTCTGTTCGACGAGGGTCGAGCCGTCCCAGGTGAAGTCCACCTGCTCCATGACCGTTTCGCCGTCGTCGGCCAGGCGTTGTTTGGCGGCGCGGCGGCCGAAGGGGTCGTAGAGATAGCGCCAGACCGTGCCGTCGGGGGTGGTGACGGTGGTGAGGTGGTCCTCTGCGTCCCAGGTGTAGTGCCAGGTGTCGGGCTTGCGGGAGAGGCGTGTCTTCTGGCGGAGGGTGAGGCGGCCCGCGGTGTCGTGTTCGTAGCGGATGTCTCCGGCGCGGGTGATGCGGGTGCCGGTGTAGGTCCGGTCTCCTGTCGCATCGGCTTCGGGGTGTCGCTCCGGCCAGGTGGCGTGGGTCTGGTTGCCCGCCTCGTCGTACGCGTAGCTCTCCGTCCAGTTCCGGGCCCGGACCGTGGTGACGCGGCCCGCCGCGTCGAGGTCGAAGGTGCGGGGGCCGGTGAGCCGGTCGTCGATGGTGGTGACGTAGCCGTCGGCGCGGTAGGTGTAGGCGCGGTGGTGGAGAGGGGCGGTGGCGGCGGCTGGGCCGGTGAGGGTCTGTTCGGTGAGCCGGCCGAGGGGGTCCCGGACGGTGGCGAGGGTGAGGTCCCCGCTGATCCGGCGGCTGGTCTCGCGGCCCGCGGCGTCGTGGTCGAAGTCGAGGGTGTGGCCGGAGGCGGTGAGGGTGGTGCGGTTGCCCGCCGCGTCGTAGGTGTAGGTGGTGGTGGCCCCGGTGGGGGTGATACGGCGGATACGGCGGCCCAGCGCGTCGTACGTGTGGGTGAGGACCCGGCCGTTCACCATCTCGGACTTGACGCGGCCCATGCGGTCGCGCTGGTAGATCAACTCGACGTCGGGCCCGGTGGCCGAGGCCAGGCGCCCGGCGGGGTCGTAGCCGTAGGCGGTGGTCCGGTCGTCGGCGGTCTTGCGGACCGTACGGCCGAGCGCGTCGCGTTCGAAGGCCACCGTCTGGCCGAGGGGGTTGGTGCGGGCCGTGAGGTGTCCCGCCGCGTCGTGGGCGTAGGTGTGGGTGCGGTGGTCGAAGTCG
Source organism: Streptomyces sp. NPDC000941 (assembly GCF_053599555.1). Classification (NCBI taxonomy): domain Bacteria; kingdom Bacillati; phylum Actinomycetota; class Actinomycetes; order Kitasatosporales; family Streptomycetaceae; genus Streptomyces; species Streptomyces sp. NPDC000941. Next base: position 101,889 of record NZ_JBSFMM010000007.1, on the reverse strand, counting down.
GTCTCGGCGACCAGGCGTCCGGCCGGGTCGTAGTCGTACGACCAGGTCAGGCCCTGGGGGTTGGTGACCTGGGTCAGGCGCAGCGCGGCGTCGTGGGCGAACTCGTAGCGCACCCCGTCCGGGCCGGTCCGGGCGGTGAGCAGATCGAAGTGCGTGTATTCGTAAGAGGTCGTGCCGCCGCCCGGGGCGGTGTGGCTGGTGCAGTTGCCCTCGCCGTCGTACGTCCAGCTCTCCTGGGACCCGTCGGGGTGGGCACGCCGGGCGAGTTTGCCCTCCACCGTCCACTCCAGGTGGGTGGTGTGGCCGAGCGGATCGGTGATGGTGGTGGGGCGGCCGAAGGGGTCGCGCCGGTAGCGGGTGGTGGCGCCCAGCGGGTCGGTGATCTCCACCGGGAGGCCCGCGGGGTCACACATCACGGCTGTGGTCTGCCCCAGCGCGTCCGTGGTGGCGATCAAGTGGCCGTGGTCGTCGTAGGCGTAGCGGGTGGTGTGGCCGGCGGGGTCGGTGAGGCTGGTGCGGCGGCCCGCCTCGTCGTAGGTCTGCCGCCAGGTGGCGCCGTCCGCTCCGGTCAGGGTGAGGGGGAGGCCGAGCGCGTCGTAGGTGGCGGAGGCCGTGTGGCCGTCGGGGCGGGTGACGGTGGTGAGGTGTCCGGCCTCGTCGTAGGTGTGGGTGGTGGTGTGGCCGAGGGGGTCGGTGTGGGCCAGGGGGCGGTGGTGGCGGTCGTAGGTGGTGCGGGTGGTGTGGCCCAGGGGGTCGGTCTGGGCGATGACCTGGCAGGCGTCATTGATGACGTAGCGGCTGGTGTGGCCGTCGGGGGTGGTGACGGTGGTGATGCGGTGGCCGGTGGCCTGGTCGAAGCGGTCGTAGTCGATACGGATCGATATGTGGCCCGCTTCGCCGCCTTCCGCGATGCAGCGGTCGCGGTTGTCGTAGACGTAGTCGTAGCGGCGGTCGTTGGTGTCCGTCCAGGAGATGACCCGGCGCTCGTCGTCGTACGCGAACCGCAGCGGCAGCCCTGAGGAGTTGATGACCTCGGTGAGATTGCCGTCGGCGTAGCCGTAGCGGATCAGTTCCTGATCCGAGCCGTCCTCGGCCGCGCCCGCCAGGTGGAGGGCGGTGATCCGGCCGTCGGCGGTGGTCAGCTTCAGGTGATAGCCGGCCGAGTGGACGACATCGGTGGGCGCCCCCTCGCTGTCGTGGTCGAAGGTGATGAAACGGCCGCTTCGGTCCATGACCTGTGCCAGCCTCGCCACTCCGTCGCCCCCGCCCTCCGGGCCGGTGAAGTGGCGGGTGTGCCCGGTGTCGGGATCGGTGAGGGTGTAGTCGCCCTGCGCGTCCCGCTCCAGCGGCCGGCGCGGACCCGCCTCGGGGAGGGTCGGCAGGCCGGGGGCGGGGTGCGGATAGGCCAGCAGCAGGCCGTCCTCGCTGATGAACACCACACCCTCGGGGTCGATCTCCAGCCGCTGGTCGGCCGTGCTCGACCACGACGGACCGAACCAGCCCCCCGCCGCGTAACCGGACTCCACCCGGCGCCGGAAGATCAGCGGCAGCTCGCCGGGCAGCGTCACATCCGTCTGGGGCAGGAACATCTTCCCGGTCGCCAGGTCCACCGGGTCCGTGCCCTTGCACGGCCTCCCGGCATCCTCGCGCGCGAACGGATGCGACCCCTCCTTGCGCAGCGCCGCACGAGCCGCATCCTCCCCACCCCGCGCATACCGGGCCGCCGCCATGCCCTCCCGGGCGGCGCCCATGCCCGCCCGGGCCGCGCCGAGTCCCTTGGTGCCGACCAGTTCGGGCACCAGCCGGCCCAGGCCCTCGCCCGGGTCCTTGGCGAAGGCGTCGAGCATGGTCTTGCCCGTCCCGACCGGATCATTGGCCATCGTCACCAGCCCGGCCGCGGTGCTGTTCAGGTTGGTCACGTACTCGGCGGGGTGGGTGATGTTGTACGGGTCCAGCGGATTGAGCCCACGGGCGAAATTGACCAGCCCCGCCGTCCCCTTCACCACACCGCCGAGGAAATGCGACGTGTCCAGCTGCAGACCCTCCAGCCCATCGGCGACCTGCTCGCTGTACGACGGCTTGGGCGGGGCGGCGTCCCGCGCCTGCGCCACCGCCTTGACCGCCGTCTCCTCCGCCCGGTTCCGCTGCCGCCGCGCCTCGTCCAGCTTCTCCTGCGCGGCCTGCGCCTTGGCGGGGCCCGGGTCGGCGAAATCCCCCGGCTTCTTCGGCTTCGCCCCCGGCTCCTTACCGTCCTCCACAGCGGCCTTGTACGTGTCCACCGCCGCGTTGTACGTGTCCACCTTCCCGTTGTGGGCCGAACGCGCCTCCTCCGACGCCTTCTTCGCCGCCTTGTACGCGTCGATGGCCTCTTGCGCCTGGCCCTGCGCCCACTCCACGGTCCCCGCGAAGCCGTCCAGCGCCAGCGCGGCCTTCTCACACGCGTCCGCGGCCTTGAACCACTTCGCCGGCTCGTCCGCCACCTTCTCCCCGAACGCATCCGCGCTCCGGCCCTTCAGCCGGGACGGATCCACCCCCTTCAACCCACGCCCCACCTGGTCGAACGCCTTTTGGAAGTCCCGCAGATGCGTGGCCGTGGACCGGATCTTGCCGGCGCTCCCGAAGACCAGCTTCTTCGGATCCTCGGTCTCGTCCAGCTGGAACTCGGCGACATCGGCGCCCAAGGCGTTCGCCGCCGAACGGGACTTGTCACGGACCCAGTCCGCCCCGCCCTCCCAGCCGACCTTGTCCAAACCCTCCGCGGACTTGTTCCCCAGCCACTCCACACCGTCGCCGACGGCCTCAGTGCCCGACTCGACCGCGTCATCGAGCCAATCGGGGGTCAGATCCCACCCCATCAGCGGCACCCCTCGGACGTTTCGGACACCTGGAAGGGCCATCTACGCCGAGATTCGGCCACACACTCCAGCAACGTCATGACGCCCCCGCCTCCCCGTCAACAACCGAGCGCTACCCGACAGTATTCATAGAAGGGGAGGTAACTGCCATCTTAAGGTGTTATTAATCACCGAAGGCGGCCGCTTTAACTCGTTCGCTCCGCAAACCCGGCGGATCTACCATGCATCGGATGACAAGCCTGGCTGAGACTATTCGCCCCTTCCGCATCGACATCCCGCAAGCCGAGCTGGACGATCTGCACGCACGGCTCGACCGGACCCGGTGGCCCGATGAACTGCCGGGCGTGGGCTGGGCGTACGGCATTCCGCGCGACTATCTGCGGGAGCTCGTACGGCACTGGCGCCACACATACGACTGGCGGGCCGCCGAGGCCCGGCTGAACCAGTGGCCGCAGTTCACCACGGTGACCGACGGGGCGAACATCCACTTCGCGCATATCCGCTCACCCGAGCCGGACGCCACCCCGCTGATCATGACGCACGGCTGGCCGGGCTCCATCGTCGAATTCGCCCAGGTCGCCGGCCCGCTCACCGACCCACGCGGCCACGGCGGCGACCCCTCCGACGCGTTCCACCTCGTCCTGCCGAGCATCCCGGGGTTCGGCCTCTCGGGACCGACGCGGGAGACCGGCTGGGAGTACCACCGGGTCGGCGCCGCGTTCGCCGAGCTCATGGAGCGCCTCGGCTACCGGCGATACGGCGCCCAGGGCGGCGACTGGGGCTCCGCCATCTCCCGCGAGCTCGGCCGCATCCACCCCGACCGGATCATCGGCGTCCACCTCAACCACATTCCCGGCTCCTCCGTCACCGAGGAACCCGACCCCGCCCACCTGGCCACCCTGCCCCCGGCCGAACGCGCCCGCACCCTCGCCTCCTGGGAGCTGAACCAGCGGTGGGCCCGCGACCGCCAGGGCTACGCCGACATCCAGTCCACCCGCCCCCAGACCCTGGCCTACGGGCTCACCGACTCACCGGTCGGCCAACTGGCCTGGATCGCCGAGAAGTTCAAGGAGTGGACCGACTCCCGGGACCGCCCCGAGGACGCGGTCGACCGAGACCAGCTCCTCACCAACGTCATGCTCTACTGGCTGACCGGCACCGCCGGCTCCGCCGGCCGCATCTACTACGAACGCGCCCACTCCTCCTGGGGCGCGGCCCCCGAACCCTCCACCGCCCCGACCGCCCTCGCCGTCTTCCCCCGCGAGAACTTCATCCCGCTGCGGCATATCGCGGAGCGGACGAACAACATCGTGCGGTGGACGGAGTACGAGCGGGGCGGGCATTTCCCGGCCATGGAACAGCCGGACCTGCTGGTCGCGGACGTCCGCGCGTTCTTCCGCGACCTCGGGCGATGAGCGGAGCCTCATGGCGTCCGAAAGACGGCGTGTCAGCGGCAAGTGGCATAGGACGTATGGTCGATGCCGTGTCTCCCGTCTACGAAGAGCACTTCACACGAACACCAATCAACCTGCTCGGCGGCCACGGCTGGAAGCGGCTCTTGGCCTTCCGGGCGGATCAGTACGGCATCACCTTGGGCGGTATGCCGCTCCAATATCGCCGTCAGACCGCCGTGGTCCCCTGGGCGGAGATCGAGGCCGTCGTGCTGTGGGGCCAGAGAACAGCCCAGCTCCGCCCGATCCGCTGCGTGGGCGTCAAGCGCCGGCCCGGCTCCCCGGCACTCCCTGGTCCCAACTGGAACCTCAGACCCGAGATGGCCGCGCGCGTGGCGCCCCACATCGAGTACGAGGTCGTCCGGGACGGCCGCACCATGGTCCTCTGGCGTGTCGACCCCGACGGCCTCACCACCGCGCTACGCGCCTTCGCCCCCGGTGTGCCGCTGCGCTTCCACCAGGAGTACTGGAAGGGGCGGACGGGCGAGATCGACCTCGACCTGTTCTCGTGACCGGCAATTTCACTTCGCCTCGCCGACCGGACGCCGTGGGTCGTCGATATCGACGGTTATTTCGACGGCTGAGGTCGAGATGAAGGACGCGATCTTGCCGTGTAGCAGAATCTCTTGGAACGGGTTCGATTCGGTGAGGAAGATTGCCCACATAAGCGAACGGTCGGCAGTCAAACGCGCTACGAATCCTTCCGAGCCGTAGGAACCCTCACCGCCCCAGAGGAAACCGCCATGAGCCAGCTCCACGGATTTGAGCCCATCGACCTCGGACGTCCAATCCGGTTCGCTTGTGAGTACCTGATGCAGATCGAAGGCCCCAAGTAGCCTGAAGCCGCTCGGCGTGCCCGGTGAGAGGGCCACGTCGTACGAATTTCCGTCCGCGAGATGGAGTGCATCCCGGATCGGGAGCCGGAATTCTCCCCATAGGAGTTGGATGTCATTCATGTGTGTTCACTGCTGGGCTCGACATACTGGTCGATGATCCTCCTGCCGCGGTGGGTGTGGCATGTGTGCACGGGATGTCTCAACGCCACGGAGTCGGGTACTCGGCGGGCTTACGACCGGCGGAAAACCGGTTCGGCTCGTTCGGATCGGCCGCTGACCTGCCCATATGCCACTCCGATCGCTGGAGAGAACCATGAGTGACCTCCCCGACGACAGCACCGTCCACGCCACCCAGCACGCCCTCGGCGAACTCGCGGCCAACCGGGCGGACGATACGGCGCTGGACACCCTCGCCAGCAGCGAGGTGCTGCTTCCCGCTCCCGAGGGCGTGGAGGATACGGACCCGCAGGCCGTGACGCTCCCCGTGCTCGAACAGGACGACGGCGCGCAGCTGGTGCCGGTCTTCACCACCCCGGACCGTATGCACCAGGCCCTGCCGCAGATCCACCGCTACCACCGGGTGCCGCTGGGCGCCCTGGCCCAGGGCTGGCCCTCCGATGAGCTCTCGCTGGCCATCGACGCGGGCGCGCCCGAAGAGGTGACCCTCACCGGGGGCGGCGTACGCACCCTCCTCACGCGTCCCGGCCGCTGAGGCCGCCGAGCCCCGGGCGAGGGTGATGTGCACGGCCATCGCCGCCGCACTGGCCCTGCTGCTGTCCTCGGTGTCGGCTGTGGAGTTCGGGGCGAATATGGCGACCACATCAGCACAGGTGACCGCGTCACCTCGGGTAAATGATTTCTCTAGGGGAATTTCTTCCCCCGAGTGGAAGGCTGTTTTCCCGAACCGGGTTGCGAGCTTCAACGTGTGCAATCCGTGTCGTGTTTCCAACCCGCTCCACCACATCGACCAGATCGTTGACGAGATCGTCAAGTACAGGCCCCAAGCCATCGCGCTCGAGGAGATCTGCGTCGGCGAGACGCTACGCGTCATCAGACAGCTGAGGGCAAGGGGCTATCGGTACTACGCCGCGCACGGAAACCAGATGAACACCCGTTGGGGCTGCAACGATTTCGGTTCCGCGTACGGGAGCGCGATTCTGTCTGCCGCGCCGCTCACGAACAAGGTGAACCGTCATTACTCACAGGGCGGCAGTGAGCCTCGTGGATACGTGGCCGCCAATACGACTGTCGCAGGCAGGAAGGTCAGAGTCTTCGCGACCCACCTTGCCCAGGCCGGGCAGGACAATGTCCGTAAAGTCCAGATCGGGGAACTCATCAAAGCCGCCCGGGCCTATCCGCAAGTCATTGTGCTCGGCGACTTCAACGCCGAGCCAAACGCCAGTGAAATGTCTCCCATGTGGTCGAAATTCCATGACGCCGACCCTGCCTGCAGCCCGACCCGGTACCTTCGCCCCTGCAAGATGACAGAGGACTCCAGAAGGCCAGGAGGGAAGAAGTTCGACTACATCTTCCTGCGCAATGGCGGTGCCTTCAGCTCCTCCGGCGTCGGCGTCCACAAGAACTTCTCCGACCACAAACTCATCCACGCCGACCTGGCCACCAACTGACCGCTAGGTGAGTACGGGGGTTCCGTGCGCCCGACCACGACCCCGAGCCGTACTGCGTCAGAGATCGGCCACGAGCAGCCGGTATCCGACGTCGAAGGTGTCGAGCGCGAGCAGTTCGGCGTGGCGGGTGTGCCAGCGGCCGGTCGCCAGATCGTCCGCGAGCCGGGCCAGACCAGGCGCGATGGTGTCCTCGCCGGTCTGAGCGAACAGGGAGACCCCGGCGCGCACCTGCGGGTCGAGATAGGCCTCGGGGCGGCGCCAGTACGCGGCGCCGAAACCGTCCACGCAGTCGTGGGGGACCCGCACCGGCTCCTGGCGCGCCCCGCCGAGCAGGCCGATCAGTTGGTCGGTCGGGGTGGCACGGGTGTCGTCGAACGCGGCCGCCTCCGGGAGGTAGTCCCGGACGAGCCAGAACCGCTCGCGGAAGACCTGCTGGTCCCACGTCAGGATGACGATGCGGCGGCGGGCGACCCTGCGCAGTTCCTCGATTCCCGCTGCCAGATCGGTCCAGTGGTGGACGGTCAGCAGGGCCATCACGGCATCGGCTGCGTCGTCACGCAGCGGGAGCCGTTCCGCGACGGCCTGCACGGCGGGCGCGGATCCCGGCGGGCGCTGGGCGATCATGACCTGGCTGGGCTCGACCGCGAGGGCCGTCTGCGGCGGTTCATAGGAGCCGGTGCCCGCTCCGACGTTGATCACGTCGGTGACGCTCCCGAGCGCTGCGTGGATCTGCGCGCCGATCCGCGGATCGGGCTGCCGTGTGCGGGCGTACGTCGTGCCGAGCGTGTCATAGGTAGTCATGCTCGTCAGTATGCGAAACGGGCACCGCCGCTGTCCTGCACACAGCTACCGTATGTGGCGGCCGTAGTGCTGGGCCAGTGCATGGAACGCTTCCTTCCGTTCCCAGTGCCAGTTGGGCGTCGGCTCCTCGAAGGTCTTCCAGATCGGCTTGACGATGCCGTAGCTCGCCAGGTCGAGGTCGTAGCGCGGGTTGGTCCGATGCGGGGCATCAGGGGCGCCGAACTGGTAGACCAGGGCCGCGTAGAGGTTCATTGACTCGAAGGCGTCGAGCAGATCGGTGAGGTACGCGGCCTGGGTCCGCTCGCTGCGGGCCAGATCGCCGACGATCTCCGGGGGGTCCTTGTCGTAGTCCACGACGTTCCAGCCCATGCCGCCCTGCTCCGGGGCGCCCTTGAAGGTGCAGGTGCCGAACTCGGAGATCGCGACTGGTTTGTTCCAGCGAAGGAAGGGGGTGAGTTCGCGGACGTAGTCGGCCTTGTTCGGGAAGTACGAGTAGTAGTTGACGCTGACCATGTCGAACAGGTCCCAGTCGACCTCCTCGTCCTGCGCCGCGCCATACGTCATCCGGCCCTTGAAGACGGACCTGCCGACCTTCGCGGCTCGCGCGGTGAACTCGCGCAGGCGGCGCACCATCTTCTCGGGGTCGAAGTTTCCGCTCAGCATGTTCTTTACGCGCTCAAGAGCGTTGTCACCTGGCACGATGCCCGGCACGAACAACACGAATTCGGCGCCCACGCTCAGGTGGACCCGTGCACCCTGGCGCCGCAGTTGCTCGGCATGCCTGCCCGTCTCCGCCAAGTGGTCAAGGATCTCCTGGTGGGAGACGTCCGCCAGACGCGGCTGGAGCCAGACGTGCAGCCCCTGCTCCGCCGCCTCCGAGGATGTGGCCTTGAGCCGGTCCACACCGTCGCCGAAGACCGACACCGAGCCGGCGTGCAGATCGTTCTTGATGACCTGGATGTCCTTGCGCATCCGCGTGGCACTCCAACTCGTCGCCGGTGTCTCGCCGTCGATGACCTCGTACGACACGCCCCGGTAGGTCAGGCCCGCCGGGCCGCGGCGACTTCGCGCCTCGGCCCGGCCCGGCGTCAGCAGCGCCCCCGCGGTGCCCGACACCGCAACGGCTCCCGCAGCCCCCGTCCCTGCCAGAAAACGCGCCCGGCTGATGCCCTTGTCCCCCATGTGTCTCCCCCTGGTGTCCGGGCCCGCTGTCTGCGACCCACCACCAGTTTCGGGACTAGCGGCGCCCCCTGTCGTCAGCCGATGGTCTGCGCCTGCTCGACTTAAGTTGTACTGCGTCGGCCGCCTCCACCCGAGGACCACTTGTTGAGCTTCCGGATGACCTCCTTCAGCTCGTCGCGCTTGGCCTCCTGGTCGGCACCGCCGGGGTTGGGGTTGGGGGCGGGGGTCTCGCTCTTCTGACCGGGCATCAGAGTCCCCACCGTGCTCGTTCCCGGTCCCGCTGCCGCTGGTCCATGCCGGGGAAGGCCCGCTCGTTGAGCAGGCGGGTCAGCTGGGCGTTCATCAGCGACGCGTCGTCGATCGAGATGTGCGCCAGCTCGGTCGCCATGTACACCTCGCCCCGCAACACGCGGACCCCGACGACGAACTGACCGTCGTGCTGCCGCACATCGCCGGTCAGTTTGAGAGTGCGGGGGAGTGTTTCGTATCGGTGGCCGCTCACTGATGTCTGCCTTTCTGGGGGGTGTTGCTGTCTGTGCCTCCATGCTTACGGAGCGGCGCTACAGTGGGTAGACCTGCGGTTTTCGTGGTGCGAGATCGGAAACGGGGGCGACGATGCCTGCGCCGAAGGAACTTGACCCGTCTACGTCACTGGCTGCGCTGTACGGCGTCAAGCTTCGCAAGCTGCGGTTGCGCGCGGGGTGGACGCAGCGGGAGCTGGGGGCGAAGGTTCCGATCGGGCACAGTCGGATCGCGCAGTTCGAGCTGGGCAAGGAGATCCCGCCGGAGGACGTGAACGACGTGTTGGACGCGGTGCTGGGGGCGGATGGGGATCTGTGTGACCTGTGGGAGCACGTCAAGAAGACGCCGCTCGCGGACTGGGCTCGGAAGTTCGTGGAGTACGAGGCCAGGGCCAATGCCATGCGTAAGTTCATGGTGCAGTACGTCCCGGGTCTGTTGCAGACCGAGGCGTACGCCCGTGAGTTGCTGCGACTTGGCCACCCTTGGTGCACGGCAAGCGAGATCGAGGAGAAGGTGCGGGCTCGGCTCGACCGGCAGAGCTTGCTGGCTAGCCAGATGCCCCCATTCCTGTGGGTCGTTCTGGACGAGTCGGTACTGCGGCGGTCGGTTGGAGGACCGGCGGTCATGCGCGAGCAGCTGGCTCGCTTGGTCGAGGCAGCCAGCGCTCCGAACATCGAGATCCAGGTTCTGCCGTTCAGCGCAGGCGGGGAAACCTTGGGTGGCTCGCTGACGTGGCTTTCGTTCGAAAACGCGCCCGACGTGGTCTACCTTGAGGGTGTCTCCGGCGAGTTGGTCGAGAACGGGGCCGCCGTGAGGAGGCTGTCTCACCGATACGATCTTGTGCGTGCCATGGCGTTGCCCCTGGCCTCGTCAACTGCCCTGATCCAGCAGGCAATGGAGGACTTCAACCGATGCGAGCCGAACTGAGCACCGCTAGATGGCGCAAGTCCACCCACAGCAATGGGACCGGAGGCGAATGCCTCGAAGTCGCCGAAGGCTTTCCCGGCGCTGCCAGGTGGCGTAAGTCCACCCACAGCGGTGGCGGCGGCGGCGACTGCCTCGAAGTCGCGGAAGGCTTCCTGGGCGCCGCCCGGTGGCGCAAGTCCACCTACAGCAACCCTGGCGGCGGCGACTGCCTAGAGGTCGCCGATAACCTCCCCGGCATCGTCCCCGTCCGCGACAGCAAAAACCCCCACGGCCCCACCCTCATATTCTCCGCAAACGCATGGTCGGTCTTCGTGGCGACCATAGCCACGAAGACCGATCACACCACCCGCCGTTAGCCCTTCAGCGACGCGATGTCGATCACGAACCGGTACCGCACATCGCTGCTCACGACCCGCTCGTAAGCCTCGTTGATCTGGTCAGCCGTGATCACCTCGATCTCCGCGCCGAACCCGTGCCCCGCGCAGAAGTCCAGCATCTCCTGCGTCTGCCGGATGCCGCCGATCTTCGAGCCAGCCATCGATTTACGGCCCATGATCAGCGAGAACTGGTGGAACGAGCTCGGGAACTCCGGGCCGCCCACGTGCACCATCGTGCCGTCGCGCTTGAGCAGCGAGAGATACGAGTCCAGCGGGAGGTTCGCCGAGACCGTGTTGATGATGAGGTCGAAGGAGCCCGCCAGCTCGGCGAACGTCGACTCGTCGCTGGTCGCGTAGAAGTGGTCGGCGCCCAGCCGCAGCCCGTCGTCCTTCTTGCGGAGCGACTGGGACAGGACGGTGACCTCCGCGCCCATGGCGTGGGCGATCTTGACGCCCATGTGGCCGAGGCCGCCGAGGCCGACGATGGCGACCTTCTTGCCGGGGCCGGCGTTCCAGTGGGCCAGCGGGGAGTAGAGGGTGATGCCGGCGCACAGCAGCGGGGCGGCGACGTCGAGGGACAGGCCGTCGGGGATGCGCAGCGCGTAGTTCTCGTCGACGACGACGTGCGTGCTGTAGCCGCCGTAGGTGGGGGAGCCGTCGTACTGCTTGCCGTTGTACGTCGACACCTCGCCCTTGAGGCAGAACTGCTCCTCGCCGGCCAGGCAGTTCTCACATTCGCGGCAGGAGTCGACGAAACAGCCGACGCCGACCCGGTCGCCGACGGCGTACTTGGTGACGCCGGAGCCGACCTCGGCGACGGTGCCCGCGATCTCATGGCCGGGGACCATCGGGAACAGGGCGCTGCCCCACTCCTCGCGGGCCTGGTGGATATCGGAGTGGCAGATGCCGGCGTACGCGATCTCGATCAGGATGTCGTGCTCGCCGACCGGGCGGCGCTCGATGGTGGTGCGCTCCAGCGGGGCCTTGGGTGCCGGGGCAGCGTACGCGGTGACGCTGGTGGTCATATCAGTGATCTCCGTGAACGGGGTTTCGGGGTATGGAAGGGGGAGGGGAGGAGGGAGAGGGGGAAGAGGGAGAAGGGGACGAAGGAGAAGAGGACGAGGCGCGGTCGGGGGGCGTGGTCGCGGTCCAGTTCGCGAGTAGCTGCAGCGCCGCCTCGGAGGGGGATCCGGACTCGACCGTGTAAATGCACATCGCCTGATCGTCATCGCCAGGGAAGGTCACGTTCTCGTAGGCGAGCGTCATGTCCCCGACCACCGGGTGGTGGTAGAGCTTGACGCCGTGCGTCTTCTCCCGCACGTTGTGGTCGGCCCACCACGTGCGGAACTCCGGGCTCTTGATCGTCAGCTCGCCGACCAGCTCGGTGAGGCCGGGGTCGTCGGCGTAGCGGCTCGTATGGAGCCGCAGACTGGCCACCATTTCCGACGCGTATTTGTCCCACTCGCGGTACAGCTCGCGGGCCGCCGGGTCGAGGAACATGAAGCGGGTCAGATTCCGCTCGCGGTACGGCAGCGCGTCGAAGTCGATGATCAGCGCGCGGGCCAGCCGGTTGGAGGCCAGCACATCGCCACCGCGCCCGAGCACGAAGGCGGGCGAGACCCCCTCCAGCATCTGCAGCACGCGGTACACCCCGGGCCGCACCCGCTGGGGGCGGAGCGGCCGGCGGCGCTGGGCGCGGCGGGGCCGTGGCTTGGCCAGCTCGAAGAGGTACGCACGCTCGGTGTCGTTCAGCTGCAGGCCGCGCGCGACGGCGTCCAGCACCGCCTCCGAGACATTCAGATGGCGGCCCTGTTCCAGCCGGGTGTAGTAGTCGGTGCTGACCCCGGCCAGATGCGCCAGCTCCTCGCGGCGCAGCCCCGGCACCCGGCGGCGTCCGGAGGCAGTCATGTTCACGCCCGCGTCCTCAGGGCGCAGCCGGGCCCTGCGGGTCCGCAGGAACTCGCTGAGCTCGGTGTTGCGGTCCATGGCTTCAAGTATTCGCGGTCGGAAAGGCTCGCGGCCGTGTCAACGTAGGTCTGCTGGACCTAGGCGGGCCGGACCCAGCCAGAGGCTCGCGGGTGTACGGCGGCGGCGTCGCGCTCGCACGGGAGAGTGGTGCCCACCCAGGATGGGTACGGGCCTCGGGCCGGTCTGATAGACCTTGACCGCGCGCTCCGTGTTGCACTGCGGCTCTTGTACGGCAGACTGCATGTCCGCCCCCACCGCGACGCACCGCACAGGCGCGGCGCAACACAGCACGGCCGAGCAGATACGGGACATCGGAGATCATGAGCGCCCCTACCTCAGGATCCGCGGACGGTACCTCTTTTCCTGGTTTTTATCCTGATCCGTCCATCCCCGGCTACATCCGTTACTGGAACGGCGCCGCCTGGGTGCCCGGCACCAGTCGGCCCGCGCCGATCGACGGCGAGGCCATGCCCGCGCCGCCGCCTGGGGTGACCCATACGCAGGTCACGGCCCCGGTGCCGGACGAGACCGGGCCCATGTATCTCGACGAGGCCCCTGCCGCCGGTCCTGCCGGTCCTGTCGGAGACAGCGGCGGACGTGCGCTGCCGGAGCTGCGTCCGCGCGGTGAGATGGACGTACGGAGCGGGCCGGTGCCCGAGCCCGTGCCGCCGGCCCAGGGCGTGGGCGGCGCGGCTCCGGTCGGCATGGACTGGAACGATCCGCAGCGGCTGCACGGCACCCGGCCGGAGCCCGCGTCGGCCTGGCAGGCGGACGCGGCCCGGCAGTCCGGTTTCGGCGGGGAGCAGGACCGCCGCGTCTCCTGGGGCTCGAACCCGGCGGAGCCGGGAGCGGAGGCCGGAGGCCCGGCTTCCGGTGGGCCCGTAAGGCCCGGGGTGCCGGATCCACGCCGGGCCGTCAGCGGTTCTGGTGGTTCCGGTGGTCCTGGTGGCTCCGGCGGGCCCGGGGGCGCCGGCGGTCCCGCGGGCGCGCAGGCCCTGCCGCCCGCGCGGCGCGCTCCGGAGCTGCCCCCGGCGGAGCCGGGCCCCGGCGCGGGCGCCCCTGGTGCGGGCGCGGGCGGTGATACGGATGCGCCCGGCGGCGGGCGTACGACAGGCGGGGACGGCACGATCTCCATCCGCGCGATTCGGCCCGGCCAGACCGGGCCGGGCCAGACCGGGTCGGGGGCGGGCAGCGGCGCGCCCACGCGGGACGACGGCACGATGACGATGCGCGCCCTCGGGCGCGGCGCGCCGAAGCAGAGCGGCGGTACGGCGGCGCCCGGGCAGCAGCAGGGACAGCAGGGACAGCCGGGGCAGCAGGCGCAGCCTGGCTGGTCCGGGCAGGCCGGTGGGCAGCCCGGCGGGGCCGCTCCCATGCAGGGCGCGGGTGCGCTGCCCCCGCAGGGCGGCGTCGTGCTTCCGGGCGGCGGTCCGGCCGCGCCCGGCCACGGTGCTCCAGCACAGGGCCCGGTCGGGCTACCCGGCGGTGGTCCTGCCGCACCCGGAGCCCAGCCCCAGCCCCAACCCCAGCCTCAACCCCAATCCCAGCCCGGCTGGCAGCAGCAGGTGCGGCAGCTCGCCCAGCAGCCCGCGCCCGGTGCTGTCCCAGGCGCGGTCCCGGGCGCAGGCCCTGGTGCCCCCGGTGGTGCGCCTGAAGGCGTCATTCCGTGGAAGCCGCCCGTCGACAACCCCTTCCTTCAGGCCGCCCAGGCGGAGGGTCGGCCCGCCTCCCTCGGCCGTCGCCTCGTGGCCCGGCTCATCGACTCCGCCGTACTCCTCGGGGCAGTCGGCGCCGCCGCGTATCCGCTGTGGACCAAGGCGAGCGATCACTTCGACGAGAAGGTGGAGCGCGCCAAGCTGACCGGCGAGACCGTCACCGTCTACTGGCTGGACGGCACGACGGGCGCCTACCTCGGCATGGTGCTCGGCCTGCTGCTCGTCGTCGGGCTGGTCTACGAGGCGTTCCCGACCGCGAAGTGGGGCGCCACGCTGGGCAAGAAGCTGTGCGGGGTGCGGGTCCTGGACATCGAGGGGCACGACACCCCTTCCTTCGGCGCCGCGCTGCGCCGCTGGTTGGTGTACTCGGTGCTCTGGCTGCTGGTGATCGGGGTCCTCAATGTGCTGTGGTGCCTGTTCGACCGGCCCTGGCGGCAGTGCTGGCACGACAAGGCGGCGCGCACCTTCGTGGCCGGTCGCGGCTGAGCCGCAGGGGCGAGGCTGAGCCGTAGGCCGGTGCCGGGGCGGTGAGGCGGTAGGGGCCGTACGGGGCGCTGACTCGTACGGTCCATCCCGGTCGCCCGAACGGAGCGCGCCGGATGCGGTGGCTCCGGCTCCGGGGTCGACTCGGGCCATGAGCACCGACCAGCCGACCCCGGGGCCTGACGAACCCCGGCCCGACCAACCCAGGCCCGACCAGCCCCGGTCCGAGGAGCCCCCGTCCGAGGGGCCCAGGCCCGAGGAACCCCGGCCGGGAGGGCCAGGGCCGGGCGGGCCAGGGCCGGGCGAGCCGCGGGCCGAGGAGCAGCCAGAGGGCGACGCGTTCTCCAAGCAGCAGCCGCCTCCGTCCTTCGGCTCGCCGCACGGAGGCGAGTACGGCGGCGAGTACGGCGCCCCCGACCCGCTCGCGGGCATGCCCCCGCTCGCGAACCGCGGCCGCCGCCTCGTCGCCCGGATCATCGACGCGCTGATCGTGGGCATCCCGGTGGGTCTGGTGATGGCGGTGCTCGTGGGCGACTACGACCCGGTGAACAACAACGACGAGGCGACCGCCATAACGATCGTCTACGCCCTGGTGTACTTCCTCTACGAAGGGCTGATGCTGACCAAGTACGGCCAGACGGTGGGCAAGAAGGTGATGAAGATCCGCGTCGCCCTGCTGGAGAACGGGGAGATCCCGGCCGGTCAGCCGGGCTGGCTGCGCGCCGGTACGTATGCCCTGCCCGAGATCGTGCCGTGCTGCGGCTTCATCTTCTGGCTGGTCAATGTGTTGTGGTGCACCTGGGACCAGCCGTACCACCAGTGTCTGCACGACAAGGTCGCCAAGACGGTCGTGGTCGCCGTGCCTTCATGATCCGCTGCACCGAAACCGCAGCCCCCGAGCTACCTGCCGCCCGCGCGCTGCTGGTGTAATCGGGTCATGAGCCCCGACCAGCTGTCGTATCCACAGCACCACCCCCCTGTGGGCATGCCGCCGCCCGCCACTCCCGGTCAGCGCTTCGTCGCCCGGCTGGTCGACACCCTGATCCTCGGGTTCATCTGGACCGTGGCGCTCGCCTCGACCGGCGCGCTCAAGTACGCCTACGACAACCCCGGCGAGCAGGACATGGGCAAGGTGACCCTGTCGCTGGTGATCACCATGGCCGTCTACTTCGTCTACGAGGGCGTGATGCTGGCCCGCAGCGGCCAGACGCTCGGCAAGAAGGCGCTGCGTATCCGCGTGGCGATGCTGTCCGACGGCGATGTGCCGGGCCGCCAGGGCTGGCTGCGGGCCGTGGTGTACGTGCTGCCCGGGATGCTGATCCCGCTGCTGGTGGGCACCCTGTTCTGGCTGCTCAACGTCCTGTGGTGCACCTGGGACCAGCCGCTGCGCCAGTGTCTGCACGACAAGGCGGCCAAAACCGTCGTAGTGGCGGCCTAAGACTTGATCCGCGATTCACCAAAGGGTGAGCTGCGGATTGCACGTGGGGCGGGGTCCGGGCTTTCCGGCGTGGTCGCGCACGGGGCGCGGCTCATCCGGGGTCGCTCGGTCCCGCCGTCCGGCGGTTCGGTGAGCAGAGGTCACCCGCTGGCGGGGGACTGCCACGCGACCAGCACCCCGAGGGGTGTTCTGGCACGGTGTGGTTGACTCACGCAGGGCCTCTTCCAGCCCTTGATCGAAGATGATCTGTGCGTTCCGCGACCGGGCCGAATCCAGTCGGGCCGTCTTGGGGTCGTCTGGGTCGGCCAGGTCCACGAAGGCGGCCAGCGCTGCGGACACCAGGTCGCGTTCGCCGACCAGCCCACATGCGATGCACTTGTGTTCCCGGTCGCGCAGGGTCTTGATGACGCGCTCGCCGCACAGGCAGTGCTGGGACAGGGCGGTGGACCAGGTGGAGGCGCGTACGAGGCGGCCACCGGCGGCGTTGCACTCGATCTCCAGGGCGGAGATGAGCATGCCGGGCGCGGTCTGGGAGAGGCGCTTGCCCCACAGCCGGTACCAGGTGCGGATGTCGCAGTCCTCCACCGTGAGATGGGGGCCGTGGACGGCGATGATCTCCCGTGCGATCTGGCGGGCGCGGTGGCGCCGGTACTCGGCAGCGGACCCGGCGGCTTCGGCCTGGCGGGCGCGTAGCTCTCGGTAGCTGCCGGACAGGCGGTCGTGGCGGAACGCCTGCTTGGGTCCTCCGTCCGACCGGGCATCGCGGGCACCACCGGGCACCGCCACCGTCTTGGGCCCCAGGCCCTTGGCGGCCCGGCGTTCGGCGCGCTCACGCTGCCGCTTGGACAGCCCGTACTGTGCGGCGTTGGTGGCCCGGCGGGAGCGTTCAAGGGCTCGTGCGCGGCCCCGGCGCTTGCTGGCTTCCTTCTCCAGTCGCGCCCGCTCCTCCTCGGTCAACACGATCTCCGAGGACGCCGGGACACCTTCGGCGGGGTCCAGGCTGGCGGGGAAGGAGATGATCGACAGGTTGGAGACGTTGCCGTCCACCCCGCCGATCCGCTCCAGTTCGGCGGTGCGCTGCCGCATCTCTCGCACGGCCGGGGAGGCGTAGCCGGGGCCGAGGACCATCAGGTGCGCCTCATACGCCCAGCCGCCGGGCGCGCTGGCCTTGCGGCGGCGTACGAGGTCCACCTTGTGCCAGCGGCGCGGGTCGGTGAGGAAATGCTCCACCCGTGCCCGCTGGCCCGGCCCCTGCGGGATACGGACGGGCAGCACGAGGTCACCGCGCTTGCTGTCCGGCCCTCCGGCGAACACCACGGCCAGCGGCCCCGTGTGGTCCCACCAGTTCGTCTTCCGCATACCGGGTTTGCCTGAGGCGGTGACCTTCCCGGTGGGGACCTTGCCGTCCGGCGCGGTCGGTTTCGGCATTCGGTGCGGCTGCATCAGCTCGCGCCGGCCGCCGTCGGTGTGGGCCATGGCGTGGCCGTGGAGGGTGCCGACCAGCCGGAAGGTCTCCCACTTGTTCTCGGTGGTGTGGGAGCGGGCGCGGCCCGGAATCCGGGTGAAGTCGTGCCAGTGGCCAACACGGGGGCGGCCGTGGTGCTTGCCGGTGTCGTCGGCGAACAGGTGCCGGGAGGTCCCGTTCCACACCTCGTCCGCGATGTGCATGGCCAACGCTTTGGTGGCGTGGTGCTTGAGGTGCCCCGCGTCCTCCAAGTGCCGGTAGGCGCAGCGTTCCAGGGCTTCGCGGGACAGGCCGAGGCGCTGGCGTACGACCTTCGCGCCGTCGCTGTCGCGCTCATGCTTGGCGGCCCAGTACGCATCGACCTTGGCGCGAGCGTCGCGTTGAACGGCCCGCTTGATCGACCACATCGCGCCGAACAGCTTCTCCAGCCGGGCCAGGTCGGCGGGGTCGGTGACGGCCAGCGGTAGCACCATCACCGACACGATCCCGTCGTCGGGCTTGGTCCACTTCGGAGCCTTGTTCTTCCCCCGGAACCTGCGCGTCTGGGCAGCCTGCATCGCCGTCACCTCCCTCCCTGATTAGCTGACCCAAATCACGATACGCGACTATCTATGGCAGTCGGGGTGGAATTGGTCCCATCATTGCGACCTGGTTATCTGAACGTCCGGAGTGCCTGAAGACCACCGTCGCGCACGTCCACACCCTCAACAGCAACCGCGCTGACTTCCCCTGCCCCATCTACGTCGGCCGCGCCCCGTTGTGGCCCGTTGACCGGCTGGACGCCTGGCGCGAAGCTCACCCCGAGCGCGGGGATCAGGTCACCTATCCCGCATTCGGGAAGTAATTGACCTAATACATTGTTCTGTCTCCTTCCGGAGACGGGGCGTGGGCGCCCCTGGGCGCTTCTGCTGGCCAACCGCACCCCTGTTGGCTGCCATCGCGTGGCGCACGCCTGACCCACCGGCAGCTTGTTGACCTGTTCGCGGTCGGCGTCGCTACCATCCATCGCGTCATCGACCGCCTTACCCCCGTGATCGCTCGGCTCTCCGGGCCGCCCGAAGGCAGCCGGGCTCATCTGTGGGTGGTGGACGGCGCGCTGATCCCCATGGAGGGGCACGCGGTGACGGCCTGCTCCAAGAACTACCGGCGCTCGGTGAGTGTCCAGATCACCATCCGCGCCATGGACCGGCGCGTCATCGTCGTGGGCGACTCATGGCCCGGCAACCGCAACGGCATCGTGGTCTTCCGTGCCACCCTGGCCAACCAGGTCGCCCGGCACTGGCTGTTGATCGGCGACGGCGCCTACCGCAGCGCACCGGAGAATCAACGACACCGCCCGCGCTGTCGCCGTGCTGCGCAACCTCAAGATCGACTATGCCTGATCTACGGAACAGCTCTTAGTCGAACACTCCGGGTCAGGCGAAGTCCCGGCGGCGTCAGCCGTGGAGCGAGTGCTGGCTGACCCGCGGCTCCACCGGCTCGGCGTGGGCATGGGCCGGGGCGGCGGCGGGAGCGGCGGTGGCGGGGGTCCGCGGCGCGCGGACCAGGACGGTCCGCCGGTTCGTACGCGCCGCCGCCGCACGGCCGGCGGCGCGCGGGGTGCCGGGCATCGGCACCGTGACGGCGACGAGGAGCCCGAGCGCCAGCCCGGCCACGGCGATCACCGCGACTCCCAGGCCCGATCGCGTCTGGGTCAGCAGCAGCATGGCGAAGGTCGAGAAGACGACGGTGGCCGAACCGTAGGCGAACTGTGCAGGAGTCGGACGCGGCATGGCTGGATCCGTCCTCAAGGCATCGACTATGCGGGGGGCATGAGTCACAGGGGTGTGCACCGGCAAAATGACTCTACGGTGCTGAATGCCCGACGGGAAACGCAAGTAAGCGTGACCTGACCCACGGGGCCGTTGCATAGGGGGCGCAGGGGCGCACACGGTCCTGCGCCGTCCCAACTGGTGAGACCCGCGCGCCCGTTGGCGTCCGGAATCCGGTATAGGTGGGTCGCGAAACGTACTTGTCCCCCGTATCCAAGTCAAGGTCTGTTTTTTCTCCTGCCTCTCCGGTCAAATGTCCCGCACTGGTGTCACTGGGGAGGACTGGAGAAGCGTGAGCAGTCAACGGAGGGCCGTGAGAACGGCCGCCATCGCCACCGTGGTCGCCGCACTCGGCGCGGCGGGGCTGTCGACAGGCATAGCCCAGGCGGACAATGGGTCATCTACGCGCGTTGAGCGACGCGACCCGGCGCCCGCGAAGACCGACGTCGAGCACGACCTGGCCGGGCCCTACAGCAAGCAGCAGGAGGCGCAGCGGCAAGAGGCGCTGCAGCAGGTCATATCCGGGGACGCCAAAGCGGACCGGCGCGGCGCGTCCTCGGTGGTGAAGCTCGGCAAGGGCAAGTACGTCGAACTGGCCCGGGAGAAGACCGACAAGATCTTCACCATCCTGGTCGAGTTCGGCGACAAGGTCGACGACACCACCATGTACGACCCCGACGGCGCGGACGGCCCCGAGCCGCCGGTGAAGAAGTACGGCGGCACGCCGGGCCCGGCGCACAACACGATCGCCGAGCCGGACCGTGCCAACGACAACAGCACGGCCTGGCAGAAGGACTACAACCGCCAGCACTTCCAGGACCTCTACTTCTCCGCCGACAAGGGGAAGGAGTCGCTGAAGAAGTACTACGAGAAGCAGTCCTCGGGCCGCTACTCGGTGGACGGCGAGGTCTCCGACTGGGTCAAGGTCGACTGGAACGAGGCCCGTTACGGCTCCAACTACTGCGGCGACACCAACTGCGCCAACGCCTGGGACCTGATACGCGACGGCGTCAACCAGTGGGCCAAGGACCAGAAGGCGGCCGGCCGCACCGACGCCGAGATCAAGGCGGACCTGGCCAAGTACGACCAGTGGGACCGCTACGACTACGACGGCGACGGCAACTTCAACGAGCCCGACGGCTATATCGACCACTTCCAGATCGTCCACGCCGGTGAGGACGAGTCGGCGGGCGGCGGCGCTCAGGGCACCGACGCGATCTGGGCCCACCGCTGGTACGCGTACGGCACCGACGCAGGGCAGACCGGCCCCGGCGACAACAAGGCCGGCGGCGCGCAGATCGGCGACACCGGCATCTGGGTCGGCGACTACACCATGCAGCCGGAGAACGGCGGACTCGGCGTCTTCGCCCATGAGTACGGCCATGACCTGGGCCTGCCGGACGAGTACGACACCACCGGCAAGGGCGAGTCGGCCGTGGCCTTCTGGTCGCTGATGTCCTCCGGCTCCTGGCTGGGCACCGGTCAGGACGCGATCGGCGATCTGCCCGGCGATATGAGCGCCTGGGACAAGTTGCAGCTCGGCTGGCTGGACTACGACACGGCGAAGGCCGCCACGAAGTCCCGGCACACCCTCGGGGTGGCCGAGTACAACACCAAGAACCCGCAGGCGCTGGTGGTCGAGCTGCCCGACAAGGCCAAGACCACCGAGATCACACAGCCCGCCGAAGGCTCCAAGCAGTGGTGGAGCGGCATGGGCGACGATCTCAAGAACACCCTGACCCGGTCCGTGGACCTGACCGGCAAGTCCAAGGCGAGCCTGGACCTTCAGGGCTGGTGGGACATCGAGGAGAACTTCGACTACCTCTACGCCGAGGTGTCCACGGACGGCGGCGCCAACTGGACGCCGGTGGACGGCACCGCGGACGGCAAGGCCATCCCGCGCGACGCCGGGGACAAGCCCGCGCTGACCGGGACCTCGGGCGCGTACAAGAAGCTCTCCTTCCCGCTCGACGCCTACGCGGGCAAGAAGATCGACCTGCGCTTCCGCTACCAGACGGATGGCGGCGTCGCCCAGGCGGGCTTCGCGGCCGACGCGATCACTCTCACGGCGGACGGCGCGCCGGTGCTGACCGACGGCGCCGAGGGCGATGACAACGGCTGGACCACGAACGGCTTCTCGCGCATCGGGGCGTCCTTCACCAAGGACTATCCGCAGTACTACATCGCGGAGAACCGCCAGTACGTGTCGTACGACAAGACCCTCAAGGTCGGCCCGTACAACTTCGGCTGGCTCAACAGCCGGCCCGACTGGGTCGAGCACTTCCCGTACCAGAACGGTCTGCTGATCTGGCTGTGGGACACCTCGGAGCCGGACAACAACGTCGGCGTCCACCCCGGCTCCGGCCAGATCCTGCCGGTCGACGCGCACGCCACCCCGCACACCTGGGCGGACGGCACGCTGATGCGCAACCGCATCCAGGCGTACGACTCGCCCTTCAGCTGGTACCCGACGGACGGCTTCACGCTCCACAAGAACGGCGCCGCCGCGAAGGTCCCGGCAAAGCGGGGCGCACCGGTCTTCGACGACCGCAAGGGGACGTACTACTACGAGTCGAATCCGACGGGTGGGGTGAAGGTTGCTGACACCAACACCAAGATCAGCATCCTGAAGGAGCTTCCCGGCGCCTCCACGCTGACCGTCCAGGTCTCCCCGTCCGCTTCCTAGATCAATAGATCTGCCATCGTCGCAGGTCAGAGCGGCATCGGCCGTCGCCCCCTAGCGGGCGGCGGCCGTTCGCGTTTAGATGCCCCTAGACCTTTCTTGCTGACACGACGTCTTACGGGGGACATGAACTGATGGCCGACGGAGGATTCACCAAGCTGCCGGGAGGCAGCGTGGTCGTGGCACTGACCCTGCCGCGACCGCTGGGCGAGGGCGGCGTACGGGTGCTGGTGCACGCCGTGAACCGGCAGCGCGCCCTGACCAGGCTGCGCAACCTCGGACTGCGGGCGGTGTACCTGCGGGGGAACAGTGCGCCGCCGACACCGGACGAGGTCACGGCGGTGCTGCACCATCCGGACGGGCTGGTGTGGCGCACGGCGCCGTACGGGGTCGGGGAGCTCTGGCACCCCATCGCGGCCCTGCTGCGGCCGCCCGCGACGGCGTAGCCCGATGTAGCGCGGGTCAGACGACCGGCTTGCCGGAGAGCTCCACGCCCGCCGCGCGAAGCTCCTCCAGGGCCCGCTCCGTGGTCGCCTCGGCGACCCCGGCGGTCAGATCCAGCAGGACGTGCGTCGCGAACCCCTCGCGGCGCGCGTCCAGGGCCGTGGCCCGGACGCAGTGGTCGGTGGCGATGCCGACCACGTCCACCTCGGTCACCCCGCGCTCGCGCAGCCACCGCGCCAGCGGCATCCCGTTCTCGTTGGCCCCTTCGAAGCCGCTGTACGCCGCCTCGTACGCGCCCTTGTCGAAGACCCCGTCGATGGCGCCGGAGGCGACGGCGGGGGCGAAGTTCGGGTGGAAGCCGCTGCCCTCGGTGCCCGCCACGCAGTGCGGCGGCCAGGTGCGCTCGTAATCCGGGTGGTCCGAGAAGTGGTCCCCGGGGTCGATGTGGTGGTCCCGGGTGGCGACGACATGGCGGTAACCGGGCGTCGCCTCCCCGATCAGATCGGTGATGGCGGCGGCGACATCCGCGCCGCCCTGGACCGCGAGGCTGCCGCCCTCGCAGAAGTCGTTCTGGACGTCGACGACGATCAGTGCCCGGTGCATGGCGTGCGCCTTCCGGCTGGGATCTGCGTGCTGGTGATCTACTGACTGTGGCGGATGTCACCGAGGGTAGACACTCGGCCAGGTTTGCGGGAGTGGGCCGGGGCCGGACGCCGGACTGGCGGGATCGCGCTCCGGCACGATACGGCGGCCGGGCGCGAGGCCGGGCGCGCGCGCCGCATCGGCCGGTGCGCACGCCGTCTCGGCGCGCCGCGTTGCGCCCTGATGTGCGCCCTAACCGTGCGCCGCACTCATGCGTCGTGCATGGCATCGCGCCCCGTCGTCGGCGGTCCCGCCGGCGGCCACGCCGCGTACGGTCCTCGCACGTACGGCCACTCTGCGTAGCGCAGCTCCGGACATGGCTGCCCCGCGTGCGGCTGCCCCACGCATGGCCGAACGGCTCACCGCATCGCGTACTCCGTCGGGATGACCGGCTCGCCGCGCGAGAGCTGCGTCGCCGACAGCGGCAGCCCGGCCCGCGCCGTCACATGCCGCTCGCGCGCCGCGTCCAGCGGCTCGCGGGCCACGACCTCGCCGCCGCGCATCAGCTCGATCAGCAGCTGCCGGTCGTCGAGGCCCGGCGGGACCGGGCCGCTGCCGACCACCTCGGCCTCGGCCACGCCGTCCTCGTCCAGCCGCCGGGCGGCCCACTTGCGGCCGCCGACCGAGATCTTGGAGCCCATGGACTTCTTCGCCACAGGGCGCAGCGGCGCCTCCGGGGCGTCGGAGTCGGCCCGGGCGACCAGTTTGTAGACCATCGCACAAGTCGGGTGACCGCTGCCGGTGACCAGCTGGGTGCCGACCCCGTACGCGTCCACGGGCGCGGCCGCGAGCGAGGCGATGGCGTACTCGTCGAGGTCGCTGGTGACCACGATCTTGGTGTTCTTCGCGCCGAGCTCGTCGAGCTGGTGGCGCACCCGGTGGGCGAGCAGCAGCAGGTCCCCGGAGTCGATCCGTACCGCGCCCAGCTCGGTGCCCGCGACCTCGACGGCGGTGCGCACCGCCGAGGCGACGTCGAAGGTGTCGACCAGGAGGGTGGTGGCGCTGCCAAGGGAGTCGACCTGCGCGGTGAAGGCGTCGCGCTCGGTGTCGTGCAGCAGCGTGAAGGCGTGTGCGCTGGTGCCCACGGTGGGGATGCTGTAGCGGAACCCGGCGGCCAGGTCGGAGGTGGAGGAGAAGCCTCCGACGTACGCGGCGCGGGCCGAGGCGACGGCGGACAGCTCGTGCGTGCGGCGGGCGCCCATCTCGATCAGCGGCCGGTCGCCGGCGGCGACGGACATCCGGGAGGCCGCGGCGGCGACCGCGGAGTCGTGGTTGAGGATGGAGAGGATCACCGTCTCCAGCAGGACGGCCTCGCCGAAGCTGCCTTCGACGCGCATGATCGGCGAGCCGGGAAAGTAGACCTCGCCCTCCGGGTAGCCCCAGACGTCGCCGCGGAAGCGGTAGTCGGCGAGCCATGTCAGCGTGGGCTCGTCGACGATGTGCTGGTCGGCGAGGAAGTCCAGGACGCCGCTGTCGAAGCGGAAGTTCTCCACGGCGTCCAGCACCCGGCCGGTGCCCGCGACGACACCGTAGCGCCGCCCCTCGGGGAGGCGGCGGGTGAAGACCTCGAAGACGGAGCGCCGGTCGGCGGTGCCGGCGTGCAGGGCGGCCTGCAACATGGTCAGTTCGTACCGGTCGGTGAACAGCGCTGTCGAGGGCACGTCCACCGGCAGTCCGAGTTGAGCGGTGTTCATAGACGATGATGCTACCCCCGATACTCGTCAAAGTGACGATTTCTGGGTGCCGGTTTATGCGACGCGCCATGCCGGGTGGCAGCATGGGGGTTGTGAGTGCGACACCGGTGGAGATCGAACGTCCCCAGTCCAGCGAGGCGCCTTCGGCGGTACCCGAGCCCGATGTTCCCTGGGTCACCGTCGTGCACAACGACCCGGTCAATCTCATGAGCTATGTCACGTATGTCTTCCAGACGTACTTCGGCTATTCAAAGGACAAGGCGCACCGACTGATGCTGGACGTCCACCACAAGGGTCGCGCGGTCGTCTCGAGCGGCAGCCGCGAGGAGATGGAGCGCGACGTGCAGGCGATGCACGGGTACGGACTGTGGGCGACCCTCACGCAGGACCGCTGATGGCGGGGCACTTCGAGCCGCTGCCCGGCGGCGGGGCCATGGCGGCCCTGGATGACGTGGAGATCTCCATCCTGCGCAGCCTGGCGGTTCAGCTGCTCGAGCTGATCGGTCCCGGTACGGAACCGGTGGAGGGGCGCGACCCGCTGGACGCGCTTTTCGCCGACGGACCCACCAAACCGCCCGCGGACCCGGCGCTGGCCCGGCTCTTCCCGGACGCGTACGGCGGCCCCGGCCGGAAGCTGGGGGCCGACGAGGAGGCCACGGCGCAGGCCGCCTCGGCCGAGTTCCGCCGCTATACGGAGAACGACCTGCGGGCCCGTAAGCGCGAGGACGCGCTCGCGGTGGTGCGCGGCCTGGACGCCCTCGCGGGAGCGGAATCGGAATCGGGAGCGGGATCGGGAGCGGACACGGGGGCAGAGGCTGAGGCCGAAGGCGCGGAGGCCGGGACGGGAGTCCTGGAGCTGTCGCCCGAGCAGTCCCGGCAGTGGCTCGGCGCACTGAACGACCTGCGGCTGGCCATCGGCACCCGGCTGGACGTCACCGACGAGGACGACGGCGGCGAGCTGCTGCGGCTGCCGGACTCGGATCCGCGTAAGCCCATGGTGATGGCGTACTTCTGGCTCGGCGGACTCCAGGAAACCCTCGTCGAAACCCTGATGCCCTGATCACTGAGTGTTCGTTTAGAGGATGCTCAAGTCCGGATAACGATCGCATCACCGAGGCTGAGGTTTTTGCCGGTTGAGGTGGTGTTTGTCCGCTTCTTCCTGTGGTGTGCCGCACATCTACCCGTGTTGATCTGCGTTGCGGCCGTGGTAAATCTTCACGATCGCCAGCCCCCCCACTGCAAGAAGGGCGAAGAAACCATGACCTCAGCGCGGGCCGATCGACCTGGAGACGACGCCGTCGGCAATGCGGCCGTGGGCACCACTTCCGAAGAGGGCTACGAACGGGGCCTGGGCAGTCGCCAGGTCCAGATGATCGCCATCGGCGGCGCCATCGGCGTCGGGCTCTTCATGAAGGCCGGGGCGAACATCGCCAAGGCCGGGCCCAGCATCATCCTGATGTATGCCCTCGCCGGCGTGGTCATCTTCTTCATCATGCGAGCGCTCGGCGAGCTGCTGCTCTACCGGCCGGTCACCGGCTCCTTCTCGGAGTACGCCCGGGAATTCCTCGGCCCGTTCTTCGGCTATGTCACCGGCTGGACGTACTGGCTGATGTGGGTGGTCACCGGCATGGCCGAACTCACCGCGGCCGCCATCTACATCCACTTCTGGTTCCCCTCGATCCCCCAGTGGGTCAGCGCCCTGGTCTTCCTGGTGGTGCTGTTCGGGGTCAACCTGATCTCGGTGAAGATCTTCGGCGAGGTCGAGTTCTGGTTCTCGATGGTCAAGGTCACCGCGATCATCGGCATGATCGTGATCGGTCTCGGCGTGCTCACCCTCGGCTTCTCCGACGCCGGCGACACCGCCTCCGCCTCCAACCTCTGGTCGCACCACGGCGTCTTCCCGAACGGCATCGGCGACAGCCTGATGACCCTGCAAGGCGTGATGTTCGCCTACCTGGCCGTCGAGCTGGTCGGCGTCACCGCCGGGGAGTCCGAGGACCCGGAGAAGACCCTGCCCAAGGCGATCAACACCCTGCCCTGGCGCATCCTCATCTTCTATGTCGGCGCCCTGCTGGTGCTGCTCTCCGTCGTCAAGTGGACCGAGTTCTCGGCGGGCGAGAGCCCCTTCGTCCACGCCTTCTCGGTGATCGGCATCCCCTTCGCCGCGGGCATCGTCAACTTCGTGGTGCTCACCGCCGCCCTGTCGTCCTGCAACTCCGGTATGTACTCCACCGGCCGGATGCTGCGCGACCTGGCCGCCAACGGCGAGGCCCCGGCCGCGCTCGGCAAGCTCAGCGCCCGCAAGACCCCGGCGATCGGCATCACCCTGTCCGTCGGCCTCATGGGCATCGGCGTGATCCTGAACTACCTGGTCCCGGAGAAGGCCTTCGAGTACGTCACCTCGGTCGCCACCGCCGCGGGCATCTGGGCCTGGTCGATGATCCTGGTCAGCCACATCCGCTACCGCGCCGCGCTGCGCGCCGGCCGGGTCCGGGCCTCATCCTTCCCGGCCCCCGGCGGCGCGATCTTCAGCTGGGTCGCGCTGATCTTCCTGATCTTCGTCACCGGCCTGATCGCGTACGACAAGGACGCCCGGATCTCGCTGTACGTCGGCGCCGGCTGGGCCGTGTGCCTGGCCATCGGCTGGGCGGTGCTCAAGAGCCGCGGCCCGCGGGCGGCCGACGCGGCCCCGGAGCGGGAGTACGCCGCCAAGTAACGGCCACACCATCTCGGTGGTCCACACCGTCTCGGTGGGCGGGCTCCGGATCTCAGGGTCCGGAGCCCGCCTCTCGTTTTGCGCGTCTTATTCTTTGGCCATGCTGACCATCACGCAGGCCCTCCATGACCAGATCGTCGCGCACGCCCGCGCCGACCACCCCGACGAGGCGTGCGGCGTGATCGCCGGTCCGGCCGGCAGCGGCCGCCCCGAGCGGTTCATACCGATGCTCAACGCGGCCCGCTCGCCCACGTTCTACGAGTTCGACTCGACCGACCTGCTCAAGCTCTACCGCGAGATGGACGACCGGGACGAGGAGCCCGTGGTCATCTACCACTCGCACACCGCCACCGAGGCATATCCGTCCCGCACCGACATCTCGTACGCCAACGAGCCCGGCGCGCACTACGTCCTGGTCTCCACCGCCGAGTGCGGCAACGACGAGGGCCC
This sequence comes from Streptomyces sp. NPDC000941, assembly GCF_053599555.1. Lineage (NCBI taxonomy): Bacteria > Bacillati > Actinomycetota > Actinomycetes > Kitasatosporales > Streptomycetaceae > Streptomyces > Streptomyces sp. NPDC000941. The sequence continues at coordinate 73,801 of NZ_JBSFMM010000007.1, read as the reverse complement.
GTTCCAGTTCCGGTCGTTCCGGATCGTGGACGGCGAGATCACCGAGGAAGAGGTCAAGGTCGTCGAGGCGTACTAGACAAGCCCCGCATCTCGTATGGCGGTCGCCATCCGCCCGAATCGTGGGACGGCCCTCTGGGGGCGGGGCGGGGAATCGATACGATGACTCCATGGTTGTCGATGATGTGAGCGAGAAGACGCCGGGCATGCTGCTCGTGGCGCGCCTCCACGTCGACCTGTGCCGGCTCGCCAGCGCGATGTGTCCGCGCCGGGCCGCCGCCTGACCGCCGCGGAGCGACGTCCCTACGCCCGCGTGCTGCCGTGCGCACCGACCCTCCCCCCGGACGCCGTCCGGGAGGGGCCCTGAATCCCCGCCCTCCGACAGGAGCCCACACATGGCCATCGAGGTCCGCATCCCGACCATCCTCCGCACCTACACCGACGGCCAGAAGGCGGTCGAGGCCAGCGGGAACACGATCGCCGAGCTCTTCGCCGACCTTGAGACCCGGCACACCGGGATCCAGGAGCGCCTGGTCAACGACGGTGAGCTGCGCCGCTTCGTCAACGTCTACCTGAACGACGAGGATGTGCGCTTCCTCGACGGCGTCTCCACCAAGCTCACCGACGGCGACAGCGTCACCATCCTTCCGGCCGTCGCGGGCGGCGGGGCCTGATGCGGTACGACAGCCCGCTGGCAGCGGTCGGCAACACGCCGCTCGTCAGGCTGCCGCGGCTCTCCCCCTCCGCCGACGTCCGTATCTGGGCGAAGCTGGAGGACCGCAACCCCACCGGCTCGATCAAGGACCGCCCCGCGCTCCACATGATCGAACAGGCCGAGAAGGACGGCCGGCTGACACCGGGCTGCACCATCCTGGAGCCGACCTCCGGCAACACCGGCATCTCGCTCGCCATGGCGGCCAAGCTCAAGGGCTACCGCATCGTCTGCGTCATGCCGGAGAACACCAGCGAGGAGCGGCGCCAGCTGCTCACCATGTGGGGCGCGGAGATCATCTCCTCGCCCGCCGCCGGGGGCTCCAACACCGCCGTACGCGTCGCCAAAGAGCTCAGCGCCGAGCACCCGGACTGGGTGATGCTCTACCAGTACGGCAACGCGGACAACGCGGGCGCCCACTACGCCACCACCGGCCCCGAGATCCTGGCCGACCTGCCGTCGATCACCCACTTCGTCGCCGGGCTCGGCACCACCGGCACGCTGATGGGCGTCGGCCGCTATCTGCGCGAGCACGTCCCCGGCATCCAGATCGTCGCCGCCGAGCCGCGCTACGACGACGTCGTCTACGGCCTGCGCAACCTCGACGAGGGCTTCGTCCCCGAGCTCTACGACGAGACCGTGCTGACCACCCGCTTCTCGGTCGGCTCCGAGGACGCGGTGGCCCGCACCCGGCAACTCCTCGCCGAGGAGGGCATCTTCGCCGGCGTCTCGACGGGGGCCGCGCTGCACGCCGCGCTCGGCGTCGCCCGCAAGGCGGTCAAGGCCGGGGAGAGCGCCGATGTGGTCTTCGTGGTCGCCGACGGTGGCTGGAAGTATCTGTCGACGGGCGTCTACACCGCCGCCACCACGGAGGAGGCCATCGCGACGCTGCACGGCCAGCTCTGGGCGTAGCCCGGGGGGCCGGGGCGCTGGGGTGAGAGCCCGGGGCCGGGGCTTCGGGGTGAGCCGGGCGGCCGGGGGCATGCGGCATGGGGTGTGTGCCCGGGGTTTGGGGCTGTGGGGGCGTGCGGACCGGACTGGGGCCGCCGGGGGCCGAGTTCCCGGCCGTCCTGGTGATTCCGCCCACAACGCGGGCCGGTAGAGGAGCGACCAGGGCTTTCGCGCTTTACGCTCGTGGGCACCGCATGACCCCCGCACCCGCCCATGGCCTTCGGCATGGGGACCCCCCGAGGAGGTTCCTGCTTCATGAAGCTCACCGTCGTCGGATGCTCAGGGTCGTTCCCGTCCGCGGAATCGGCCTGCTCGAGCTACCTCGTAGAGGCCGACGGCTACCGGCTGCTTCTCGACATGGGCAATGGCGCCCTGGGCGAGCTGCAGCGCCACTGCGGTCTATACGACCTCGACTCCGTATTTCTCTCCCATCTGCACCCCGATCACTGCATCGACATGTGCGCGTACTTCGTCGCCCGCTACTACCGGCACGACGGCGGCCGCGCCGAGGCGATCCCCGTCTACGGCCCCGAGGGCACCGAGCGCCGGCTCGTCCGCGCCTACGAGGACGTGCCCGACGAAAAGTCCATGCAGGAGGTCTTCGACTTCCGCACGCTGACCCCGGGCACCTTCACCCTCGGCCCCTTCACGATCCGCACCGCCCGGGTCTGCCACCCCGTGGAGGCGTTCGGCTTCCGCATCGAGCACGAGGGGCGCTCACTGGTCTACTCCGGCGACACCGGCCCCTGTGAGGCGCTGGTGGATCTCGCCCGGGGCGCCGATCTGTTCCTGTGCGAGGCGGCGTTCACCCACGGCAAGGAAGACATCCCCGAGCTGCACCTCAACGGGCGGCAGGCGGGGGAGCACGCGCGCCGCGCCGGGGTCGGCACCCTGGTGCTGACACATATCCCGCCATGGACGGACCCCCAGATCAACCAGCGGGACGCACAGGCGGTCTTCGGCGGGCCGGTGGAGCTGGCGAAGGCGGGCGCGGTCTACGAGATTTGAGCGCAGAGGCCGTCGTACACGGCTGTCGTACATGACCGTCGTACGTGACGAGGCCCCCGGAACCGAAGGAGCGGTTCCGGGGGCCTCGGCGTTGCTCGGCCAATCTGCTTCTAGGCCTTCGTGAGGTCTTCGACCTCCTCCTCGGGCTCGCGGCCCGGGGTGGGGAGATCGAATTTGACGATCGCGAAGCGGAAGATCGCGTAGTAGATCACCGCGAAGGCCAGTCCGACGGGGATTATCAGCCAGGGTTTGGTGGCCTGTCCCCAGTTGAGCGCGAAGTCGATGAAGCCCGCGGAGAAGTTGAAGCCCGCGTGTACGCCCAGGGCCCAGGTGATCGCCATGGACGCGGCGGTCAGCAGCGCGTGGATCACATACAGCAGCGGCGCGATGAACATGAACGAGAACTCGATCGGCTCGGTCACCCCGGTGACGAACGAGGTCAGCGCCAGCGAGACCATCATGCCCAGCACGGCCTTGCGGCGCTCGGGGCGGGCGGTGTGGGCCATGGCCAGGGCGGCGGCCGGAAGGCCGAACATCATGATCGGGAAGAAGCCGGACATGAACATTCCGGCGGTCGGGTCGCCCGCCAGGAAGCGGTTGTAGTCGCCGTGTACGACCTGGCCGGCCGCGTTGGTGAAGTCGCCGAGCTGGAACCAGGCCACGGTGTTCACGAACTGGTGCATACCGATGGGGATCAGCGCGCGGTTGACGGCGCCGAAGAGCGCCGAGCCCGCGGATCCCAGGCCCGTCATCCACTCGCCGAAGTTGCCGATGCCCTCGCCGATGGGCTCCCAGATCAGGCCGAAGAAGACGCCCACCGCGATCCCCACGAAGGCCATGATGATCGGCACCAGCCGGCGGCCGTTGAAGAAGCCGAGCCAGTCCACCAGCCGGGTGCGGTGGAAGCGCTGCCACAGCACCGCGGTCAGCAGCCCCATGACGATGCCGCCGAGCACCCCGGGGTCGTTGAACTTGGCCGGGATGTCCTGGCCCTTCTGGATGACCGCGTCGGCGACCGGGAACGCCTCCAGGACCTTGCTGTAGACCAGGAAGCCGACCACGGCGGCCAGCGCGGTGGAGCCGTCCGACTTCTTCGCGAACCCGATGGCCACACCCACGCAGAACAGCAGCGGCAGGGCACCGGTGAGCGCACCGCCGGCGTTGCTGAACACGGCGGCGACCTTGTCCCAGCCGAGGCCGTCGGCGCCAAAGACGTCCGGCTGGCCGAGTCGCACCATGATTCCGGCGGCGGGCAGGACCGCGATGGGCAGCTGCAGGCTGCGCCCGACCTTCTGCAGTCCCTGGAACAAACCGGCGCGCCGCTTTCTGGCGGGCGCGGCCGTAGCGGTGGCCGTACTCATCGGATTCCTCCTGGTGAGGCGGGCGCTCGGGGGAGAGGGGACGGCCCGCATATGGTCTACACCACAGTGGTGTAGACCTGTTTTTAGCACGTAAGGGCGGGATAACGGAATCTATCGTTCCGCTATGGTCTGAACCACTGGAGGGCGGGGTGTTGCGGCTGCGGCGGCGGACATGGCCGAGCGAACCAGGACTAAACGTGGTTAACGTATGAAAACCGGCGCGCAACAGGAACGGACAACAAGGAGTGGACATGGCCAGCAAGGCTGAGAAGATCGTCGCCGGGCTCGGCGGCATCGACAACATCATCGAGATCGAGGGCTGCATCACCCGGCTCCGCACCGAGGTCAAGGACGCCGCCCTCGTCAACGAGGCCCTGCTCAAGGCCGCCGGCGCGCATGGCGTGGTGAAGATGGGCACCGCCATCCAGGTCGTCATCGGCACGGACGCGGACCCCGTGGCAGCCGAGATCGAAGACCTGATGTGAACTGTTGAACCGGGCCGAACGGACCGCGGGATTGCCGACCGGTATTGCCGATAGGCTCCACCCATGTCTCGTATCGACGGCCGCACGCCCGACCAGCTCCGCCCCGTGACCATCGAGCGCGCATGGAGCAAGCACGCCGAGGGCTCCGTCCTCGTCTCCTTCGGCGACACCCGCGTTCTGTGCACGGCCAGCTTCACCGAAGGCGTGCCGCGCTGGCGCAAGGGCAGCGGCGAGGGCTGGGTCACCGCGGAGTACGCCATGCTGCCGCGCGCCACCAACACCCGCGGCGACCGCGAGTCCGTCCGCGGCAAGATCGGCGGCCGTACGCACGAGATCTCCCGCCTGATCGGCCGCTCGCTGCGCGCCGTCATCGACTACAAGGCCCTCGGCGAGAACACCGTCGTCCTGGACTGCGACGTCCTCCAGGCCGACGGCGGCACCCGCACCGCGGCCATCACCGGCGCGTATGTGGCCCTCGCCGACGCCCTGACCTGGGGCCAGGGCAAGAAGCTCATCAAGGCCGGCCGCCAGCCGCTGACCGGGACCGTCTCGGCCGTCAGCGTCGGCATCGTCGGCGGCATCCCGCTGCTCGACCTGTGCTACGAGGAGGACGTGCGCGCCGAGACCGACATGAACGTCGTCTGCACGGGCGACGGACGCTTCGTCGAGGTCCAGGGCACGGCCGAGGGCGAGCCCTTCGCACGCGAGGAGTTGAACGGACTGCTCGACCTGGCCGTCGCGGGCTGCGGCGAACTGGCCGAGATCCAGCGCGCGGCGCTCGCCGGCGAGCAGTGAGGTAAACATCAAAAAGCAACCCGGCGGCGGCCGGTGGCGTGTAGTCAGGTACCGATGCTCGGGTACTGAGATCGGGTACTGACAATCGGGTACGGGCGTGTGCGCCCGTACCCGCCACCAGGGGAGGGGAACCCGTCCATGGCACTGCGCCACCACCGCCTAGGCCGCCTAGGCCGCTTCGGCCAAAGCCGCCGCCACCGCCGCGCGAGCGCGTTCACCGCTCTCGCCGCCGTCGCCATCGCGATGCCCATCACCGCGGGCTGCAGCGCGGTCGAGAAGGCGATCGACTGCGCGCAGCTCGCCGTCGAGATCTCCACCGACGTGGACAACCTCCAGGACGCCGTGACCGGCGCCGCGGTCAACCCGCAGGACGCCGACAACATCCTCGACGCCCTCGACAAGGACATCGACAAGGTCAAGGACAAGACCGACAACGCGGATGTCGGCAAGGCCGTCGACGACCTCCAAAAGGCCGTGGACAACGTCCAGACCGCCATCGACAAGGGCCAGGACCCCGATCTGACCCCCGTCAAGGACGCGGCCGGAGAGCTGACCAAGGTCTGCAGCCCCTGAGACCACCGCGATAATCAAGTCCCATGAAGCGCCTGATCCTTGCCACCCGCAACACCTACAAGATCGTCGAGCTGCGCTCGATCCTGAGCGACGCCGGTCTCGACGTCGAACTCGTGGGCGCCGACGCCTATCCGGAGGTCCCCGACGTCAAGGAGACCGGGGTGACCTTCGCCGAGAACGCCCTCCTCAAGGCCCACGCCCTGGCCCGCGCCACCGGCCACCCCGCCGTCGCCGACGACTCCGGGCTGTGCGTCGACGTCCTCGGCGGCGCCCCCGGCATCTTCTCGGCCCGCTGGTCGGGCCGCCACGGCGACGACCGGGCCAACCTCGAGCTGCTGCTCGCCCAACTCGGCGACGTCCCCGACGAACACCGCGCCGCCCACTTCGAATGCGCCGCCGCCCTGGCCCTCCCCGACGGCACCGAACGCGTCGTCACCGGCCGCCTGCCCGGCACTCTCCGCCGCGAGCCTGTTGGCGGCGGGGGCTTTGGCTACGACCCCATCCTCCAGCCCGACGGCGAAACCCGCACCTGCGCCGAGCTGACCCCGGACGAGAAGAACGCGATCAGCCATCGGGGGAAGGCGTTCCGGGCGCTTGCGCCGTTGGTGCGGGATCTGTTGGGGTGAGCGACGCCGAAGGCGCGGCACCCGTCTGGTGCCGCGCCTTTCACGGTGGGCCCGGTGGGACTCGAACCCACGACACACCGGATCTAAACCGGCGTCCTCTGGCCAGCTGGGATACGGGCCCGTCGGGCGCGAGTCTACTGCGTGTCGAATCGCTGACGCCAAGTGGCGGTGCGCTGTCGCCCGCGGCCCGAGAACGTCCCGGTTTGGCTGTGGCAGGACGGACAGAGGTACCGCAGGTTCGCGAGGCGGTTGTCCCATCGATCCCCGTTGATGTGGTCTATCTCCAGGACGAGGCGTCGGCCCTGCCATGTGTCTCCCGTCCCGCACTCGTCGCAGAGTCGAGGCACCGCACTCTCGTCGAGCGCGCGCCTCAGCAGTGAGGTCTTCGTGCGTGCGGCTCCAGGATCGAGTTTCTGAAGGATCGCGGCGGCGGGCTTGCGGTTGAGGGAAGGGCGGCCGCGCTGGTGGCCCTGGCCGACGAAGTGGGCGGTCGAGATCCCGTACGTGGCGATGCTCCGCCCCACCAGAGCACGGCCCGCGCCTCCGACAGGGAGTCCCAGAGCGCGCAGCGCCCCGGCCAGGCTGCCTGACTCGGCGACGGCGCTCTGCAGCGCGTCCCGGGGCAGCAGTCGCTTCGTGCCATTTCCTCGCCTGCCGGTGAAGTGCGCAGTATCGATTCCGAACTGGTCCAGCTTCTTCTGGATGTGGGTGTACGCGCTGTCGTAGGGCGGGATACCCATGTGCGTGAGCATGTCCCGGATGCTGTGGCTGTGCGCGGCGGCTTCTTCGAGGCGTTCTTTCGAGTAGACCATTCGTGGCCGCTCCGGTAACGGTTCCTCCAGGAAATGCGCGGTATCGATGCCGTAATGCTTGAGGCGGTCACGCAGATAGCGGCGAGTTCCGCTCCCCAGGGGCGCGCCAAGCCTGCGCATCATGTCCACGAGACTGCGGGATTCGGTAGCACTGCGGGCCAACACATCCTGGGTGTACTTGATGCGTCGATTCATGTCGCGCTTCGCCGATTGCGCCCGCGGTATGTATCTGTCACTGCATGGCAATTGGGACACAAGAGTCTCAGATTATCCGGGCGGTTGTCCCACCAGTCCCCGCTGATGTGGTCGACCTCGTGGCGCAGTGGCTTGCCGTTCCACTCCGGGCCCGTGCCGCACATCGCACACAGTTCCGGAACACCACGCCGGACGAGTTCCTCGCGCAGTCGTTTACCGGAGACTCTTCCTTCTGATGGCGATCGCAGAACCAGACGGTCTCTCACGGATCTCCGGGGACGCCGAAGGGAGCGTGCCGAGAAGTGCGACGTATCGAGACCAAGGGCGGCGATGCGGCGACCGATGTGGGCTTGATTTCCGCCCACGGGGCTGATGCCCAGACGGCGAACGACATCGGCCACGCTGGTCGAACACGCGACGACTTCGCGGAGCCGTGATTCGCTGTGGCGCTCCCGCGGCGTGCGGAGGTGCGAGGCATCGATGCCGGCCTCGGAGAACTTGCGGCGGAGGTAGCTTCTGCTGCCGACAGTTGGCTCGCCGCCGCACAGCCGTATGGCCTCATCGATGGTCTTCGAGGTGCGCGCGGCTTCCGAAAGCAGCTCAGGCGTGTATCTGATGCGCATGGTTCCCCTCCCCGTGCGACCACATGTCGCACCATCGCACTGAGTAACGAACCGATCGCTCAGAAGTCACGCATGCCGTCCGGCATATTGGGCGCAAACCCCACTGTCAGTGACACCTGCCAGACTCCGCCCATCCCGACGAAGCATCCCGACGCAGGAGACGAACGATGAGCGGATCAGGCGTGCCCCAGCACTTCGCACCCAGGTGGGGCCAGGAGGGTGCGCGGGTCGACCCGCCCGCGGTAGGTGGGGAGCGGGAGGTGTTGGGCGGGGTGCTGGAGTGGCAGCGGGCGACGTTCGAGGCGAAGTGCGCGGGGGTGGAGCCGGGGCGGCTCTCGGAGCGGGGGGTGGCGCCGTCGGGGATGTCGTTGCATGGGCTGGTGCGGCACTTGGCGGGGGTGGAGCGCTGGTGGTTCCGTATCCAGTTCGCCGGTGAGGACGTTCCGCTGCTGTATTACTCGGATGACGACCCCGACCAGGACTTCGACGCGCTCGACGGCGACCCCGCGGAGGCGTTCGCGGTGTGGCGGGCGGAGTGCGAGCGCTCGCGGGAGATCGTGGCCGCCGCGGAGTCGTTGGAGGTGACGGGGATTCGGAAGCGGACCGGGGAGCCGATCGCGCTGCGGCGGATCATGGTGGACATGATCGCCGAGTACGCCCGTCACAACGGCCACGCGGATCTGCTGCGCGAGCGGATCGACGGCGCCACGGGGTGGTGATCCGCGGGACCTCAGGACTTGATGAAGTCGAGGATGTCGGCGTTGAGCTGATCCTTGTGGGTGATGTAGAGGCCGTGTCCGGCGGCCGGGTACTCCCTGTAGACGGCGCCGGGGATCAGCGCCGCGGTACGGCGGCCGGTCACCTCGACCGGCGCGGAGAAGTCCGCGTCGCCGTGCACGACCAGGGCCGGGATGGTGAGTCCGCGCAGTTGCTCGCGGTTGTCGGCGTGGAAGACCGTCTGCTGGACCTGCAGCGTGGCCCAGGGGGAGGCGGACAGGCACATCCGGAGCTTCCAGTCGATCATGGCGGGGGAGGCTTCGGTGCCCAACTGGGTGGCGAAGTAGGCCTGTGACTGGGTGGCGAGCCACTTGGGGCGGTCGGTGCGGAGGGCGGCGAGGAGCCCGTCGAGGGCGGCCTCGGGGATGGCCTCGGGGTTGTCGTCGGTCTGCTTGAGGAACGGCAGCATGGCGCCGACGAACACGGCGCGCCCGACGCGGTCCTCGCCGTGGCGGCCGAGGTAGCGGGCCACCTCGGCGCCGCCGAGCGAGTGGGCGACGAAGGTCACGTCGCGCAGGTCGAGGTGGTCGAGGAACGCGGCGAGGTCGTCGGCCAGGGTGTCGATGTCGTAGCCGGCCGAGGGGCGGTCGGAGCGGCCGTGGCCGCGTCGGTCGAACGAGAGGCAGCGGAAGCCCTGCTCGACGAAGAACGGGATCTGGTACTCCCACATCTCGGTGTTGAGCATGGAGCTGGTGACGAAGACGATCGGGCGGCCCTGTCCGTAGTCCTCGTAGGCCAGGCGGGTCCCGTCGGCGGTCGCAAAGAACATCTCGGCTCCTCGGCAGGTGGTGCTGGTGGTTTCGACGTGTTCAGAGTGTCTGAGCTGCCGAGGAGCGTCGATTACGTGCGGGGTAATGCCCGCAGCGCCGGTGCGTCAGAGGCCCAGGTCCTTGATGATCTTGGCGACATGGCCCGTGGCACGGACGTTGTACAGGGCGCGCTCGACCTTGCCCTGTTCGTCGACGACGACCGTGGAGCGGATCACGCCGGTGACCGTCTTGCCGTACATCTTCTTCTCGCCGAAGGCGCCGTACGCCTGGAGGATCTCCTTCTCGGGGTCGCCGAGCAGGGTGACCTTCAGGTGCTCCTTGTCGCGGAATTTCGCCAGCTTCTCGGGCTTGTCCGGGGAGATGCCGACCACGTCGTAGCCGTGTTGCGCGAGGAGGTCGAGGTTGTCGGTGAAGTCACAGGCCTGCTTGGTGCAGCCGGGGGTGAGGGCGGCCGGGTAGAAGTAGACGATCACCTTGCGGCCGGCGTAGTCGGCGAGCGAGACAGGCTTGCCGTCCGCGTTGGGGAGGGTGAAGGCGGGGGCGGTGTCGCCGGGCTGCAGGCGCTCGCTCATGGTGGGGTCTCCTCGTGGCACGGGTGCGTGGCGCGGGTGTAGGGCGCGGGTGTGTACGTGCCCGACATTAGTCAGGTTTCCGATCGGGGGTGCTGTGGGGCATCGGCCAGGGGGAGCTGACAGACTGTCCATCACCGGATCATCGAGAATGACGGAGGCAGCGCGGTGTCGGATGCCAGGACCCCTGCGCAGATCGAGGCGGACATCGCCCGCAGGCGGCAGCAGCTCGCCGTGACGCTCGACGAGATCGGGACGCGGATGCATCCCAAGACCATCGTCGGGGACGCGAAGGCGAAGGCGGTGTCGGTGGTGGACCGGACGGCGGGGCGGGCCTATGTCTCCGTGAACCGCGCGGTCACCGGCGTACGGGCGCAGTTCGTCTCCGAGGAGGGCGTCCCGCGGCTGGAGCGGATCATTCCGCTGGCGCTCGTGGCGGTGGGCCTCGCCGGGCTGTACGCCATGTCATCGCGGCGTCGCCGTTCGTAGCGGGCGGGGGGCGGTCAAGGGGCGGCCGGGGGCGTTTGGCGGGCTGTGTCCGGCCGGTGCCTCCGGTGTGTCGCCGGGCCAGGTACGGTCAGGGGCGTGAGTACGAACACCTCCCATGACAAGCTGCCCATCCGGATGCTGCACGACCGGGTGCTGGTCCGAACCGACATCCCGGAGGGCGAGCGGCGCTCGACCGGCGGCATCGTCATCCCGGCGACCGCGGCGGTCGGCAGGCGGCTGGCCTGGGCCGAGGTGGTCGCGGTCGGGCAGAGCGTGCGGACCGTGGAGCCGGGCGACCGGGTGCTCTACGACCCGGAGGACCGGGCCGAGGTCGAGGTGCGCGGCGTCGCGTATGTGCTGATGCGGGAGCGCGATCTGCACGCGGTCGCGGCCGAGCGGCTCGAGGGGTCCGAGGACTCCACGGGGCTGTATCTCTAGGTGCGATGCCAATGATTTTGCGGTGAGTATGGGACAACGACACGCCGACACCACGGCGTGTCGTTGTCGCATACTCACCGCAAAGTCTCAGCCGCCCGCCTCTGGGCCTCCGGGGACGCCCTGGTCACCCGGGTCGCCGGGGTCGGCCGTCGTCGGAGCGTCCGTCGGGACGCCCGTCGGCACGGTGTACGTGGGCTGGGTCGCCGGGGCCGTCGGCGGGGTGGTGGTGGGCAGGGTCGGGTCGGTGGTCGGGGTGGTCGGCAGCGTGGCGGGCGGGGTGGTGACCTCCGGCGGGGTGGTGACGGCCGGGGCGGTGGTGGCCGGGCCGGTCGGGAGGGTCGGGGTGGTGGTGCCGTCCCCGGGGTTCAGCTCGAACTGGGCCGGGGTGCGTCCCTGGAGCGCGGCGGAGGTGTACGCGGCCCAGATCTCCGTGGGGTAGCCGCCGCCGTTGATACGGGGCAGGCCGGTCGCCCCGTACAGCGACTTCTGCGCCCCGGTGGACGAGTCCTGGCCCATCACGGCCACGACCGTCACCAGGTCCGGGGTGTACCCCGCGAACCAGGCCGCCTTGTCGTCCTCCGCGGTGCCGGTCTTGCCCGCCGCGGGGTGCCCGGCGGCCTGGGCCGCGGTCGCGGTGCCGCCGTCGACCACGCTCTGCAGGACCGTGGTGGTGGTGTCGGCGGCGGCGCGGGTGACGGCCTGGTCGGTCTTCGGCGACGGGACGTCGATCTTCTGGCCGTCCCTGGTGATCTTTGTGACCAGGGCGTACGGAGTGTGGACGCCGTGGTTGGCGAGGGTCGCGTACGCCTCGGTCATGTCCAGCACGCCGGCCGTGGCGACGCCGAGCGCGATGGAGGGGGAGGCGTTCAGGTCCGGGGTGTCCTTGGGGATGCCGAGGGCGATCGCGGTCTGCTTGACCTTCTCCGGGCCGACGTCCTGTGCCATCTGGGCGTACACGGAGTTGACCGACTTGTCGGTGGCCGTGGTGACGTCGATGGAGCCGTAGTCGACGTCGTCCTCGTTGGCCGGGGAGTAGCCGGTGGGCCCCGCGGCCCCGGTGACCTCGCGCTTGTTGGTGCCGTCGTAGATCGTGTCCGGGGTGATCTGCACCCCGCCCTGGGTGGTGGATCCGTTCTGCAGCGCGGAGGTGAACACGAGCGGCTTGAAGGTGGATCCGACCTGGTAGTCGGTGCGGGTCGCGTTGTTGACGAACTGCTTGGTGTAGTCGATGCCGCCGTAGAGGGCGACCACCCTCCCGGTCTTGGGGTCGATCGAGGCGCCGCCCGCCCGGACGTACTTGTCGACCTTGCGGGAGCCGCTGAGCTTGTTCATCAGCTTGTCGCGCACCGCCGCGACGAAGGCGTCCTGCTTCTTACGGTCGATGGTGGTGGTGATCCGGTAGCCGCCGCGGGCCAGGGTCTGCTCGTCGATGATGTTGTTCTTGGTGAGGTACGCCTCGACGGCCTCGATCAGATATCCGCGCTGCCCGGACATGCCCGACTGGGCGGTGACCTTGCCGGGGGCCGGGAAGGTCATCTTGTCGCGGGCGGTCTTGGTCAGCCAGCCCTTCTTGACCATGCCGTCCAGGACGTAGTTCCAGCGGGCCAGCGCCCGGTCCTTGTTCTGCGGGTGGGTGACCACGTCATAGGCGTTGGGGGCGTTGAGCAGGGTCGCCAGATACGCGCCCTGGCCGAGGTTCAGGTCCTTGACGTCCTTGCCGTAGTAGGCCTGCGCGGCGGCCTGGATGCCGTAGGCGTTGCGCCCGAAGTAGCTGGTGTTCAGATAGCCCTCGAGGATGTCGTCCTTGCTCACCTCCCGGTCCAGCTTGATCGAGATGAAGAACTCCTTCACCTTCCGGGAGACGGTCTGCTCCTGGTCGAGGTAGTAGTTCTTCACGTACTGCTGGGTGATGGTGGAGCCGGACTGCTTGCCCTTGCCGGTGGCGGTGTTCCAGGCGGCGCGGATCATCGCCTCGGGGTTGATGGCCGACTCGCCGTAGAAGTCCCGGTCCTCGGCCGCGAGCACCGCGCGCTGGGTGGCCTTGGGCACCTGGCTGAGCCGTACGTTCTCCCGGTTGACCTTGCCCTCGCGGGCGAGCGGGGTGCCGTCGGAGTAGAGGAAGACATTGCTCTGGGCGATGGCGATGTCCTTGGCGGCCGGGATGTCGACGAGCAGATAGCCGGTGACCAGGCCGCCCGCGACGAGCAGCACGATCACCAGAAAGCCGCTGAGTACCATCCGCCAGGTGGGGAACAGCCGGCGCCAGCCGGTGCGCTTGGGGCGGCCCTTTCTGCCTTTGGGGCGGGCGGCCCTGCCGTTGTCGGTGGTGTCGGTGCTGGTGACGTCCGGGCCGCCCATGCCGCCGTCGATCATCTGGGGCTCGTCGCTCATGTCTTTTGAGACTCCTCGGCCGCCGTCGAGGGTTGCGCCGCGGCGGAATCGTGCACGGTCGGGCGATTGGCCTGGTACGCCCCAGAAAACACTGTCGCATCATCCGTTCCGGGGCGGGGCCGTGGCCCACACCTGTGACACCTCTGTGACCGGCGGAATGGACGATTTCCGCCTTCCAATCGGGTGGAATTCCGCGCTCCATTCGGGCGAATAATGCCTCGCCCACCCCCCGGCCGCGCGGCTAGGCTCCTGAGCTTTGGTGCCGAGCGGGGAAGGGAGGGGCGGTCCATGCTGCGCGGTCATCCGCGGCGCGGTCATATGAGGCTTTACGCGGCCGTCGCGATGGGCGGGTTCAGGCGCTATGCGACCTATCGGGTGGCCACCGCGGCCGGGGTGTTCACCAATACGGTCTTCGGCTTCATCGTCGCCTACACCTATATCGCCCTGTGGGACCAGCGGCCCCAGCTGGGCGGCTACGACCTCTCCCAGGCGTTGACGTTCGTCTGGCTCGGCCAGGCGCTGCTGGCGACCATGGCGCTGATGGGCGGGGGCTTCGAGGAGGAGCTGCAGGAGCGGATCCGCTCCGGCGATATCGCCATCGACCTCTACCGCCCGGTGGATCTTCAGCTGTGGTGGCTGGCCGGGGACCTCGGCCGGGCCACCTTCCAGCTGCTGGGGCGCGGGATCATGCCCATGGTGTTCGGCGCGCTGGCCTTCGAGCTGACCCTGCCCGGCTCCGCGCTGACCTGGGTCTGGTTCGTGCTGTCGGTCGTCCTGGGGTCGTGTGTCGGCTTCGCGATGCACTATCTGGTCGGGCTCACCGCCTTCTGGCTGCTCGACAGTTCGGGGATCACCCTGATGAGCAGTCTGCTGGGGCTGTTCTTCTCCGGGATGATCCTCCCGCTGAGCGTCTTCCCGGGTGCGCTGGGCGAGGTGGCCCGGCTGCTGCCATGGGCGGCGATGCTGCAGGTGCCCGCGGATGTCTTCCTGGAGGAGCACCACGGGCTCGGGCTGCTGCGGGCGCTGGCCTTCCAGGCGGGGTGGGCGGTCGTGCTGTTCGCGGCGGGGCGGGCGCTGCAGTCCGTCGCGACGCGGAGGGTGGTGGTGCAGGGTGGCTGAGCCGCTCCGCTCCGGCGCCGACGGTGAGCCCGTACGCTCCGGCGCGTACGGTGAGCCGCTGCGCTCCCGGGCGTACGCTGAGCCGCTTCGCTCCCGCGCGTACCACGGGCTGCGCGCCTACCTGCTGATCATCGCGATGTGGGTGCGCTCCACGATGGCGTACCGCACCTCGTTCCTGATCATGACGATCGGGAACTTCGCGGCGACCGGGCTCGACTTCGTCGTCATCGCGCTGATGTTCTCGCATGTCGGCACGCTGGGCGGGTTCAGCCTGCCCGAGGTGGCCTTCCTCTACGGCACCACCAGCACCTCCTTCGGCCTCATGGACATGACCCTGGGCAGCATGAACCGGGTCGGCCGCCGGGTCCGCGACGGGACGATGGACACCCTGCTGGTGCGGCCCGTGCCGATCCTCGCGCAGGTGGCCGCCGACCGTTTCGCGCTGCGCAGGCTGGGCCGGATCTGCCAGGGGCTGCTGCTGCTCATCTGGTCGCTGAGTCGGCTGGACATCGACTGGACGGCCGACCGGGTGCTGCTGGTGCCGGTGATGCTGCTGAGCGGGGGAGCGATCTTCGGGGCGATGTTCGTGGCCGGCGGGGCCTTCCAGTTCTGGGCGAACGACGCCTCCGAGGTGCAGAACTCCTTCACCTACGGCGGCAACACGCTGCTCCAGTACCCGCCGACGATCTTCGCACAGGACCTGCTGCGCGGCGTCACCTTCGTCATCCCGCTGGCCTTCGTCAACTGGCTGCCGGCGCTGCACATCCTGGGCCGGGAGAACCCGCTGGGCCTGCCGAGCTGGATCGGCTTCGCCGCCCCGCTGGTCGCGCTGGGCTGCTGTGCGCTGGCCGGGCTGGCCTGGCGGACGGGGCTGCGGTCGTATCGGAGCACGGGCAGCTGAGAGGGCTGGGGCTTTATGGGTGACTTCAACGCTGACTTGAAAGACGGCTTCATGGATGACTTCATGGATGACTTCGCTGATGACTTCATCGTGCTCGACGGGGTCGAGAAGGTCTTCCAGGTGCGGCGCCGGGCCGGGCTGCTGCGCCGTGAGCGGCGCGAGGTGCGCGCAGTGGACGGCATCAGCTTCCGGGTGCCGCGCGGCGAGATGGTCGGCTACATCGGGCCCAACGGCGCCGGGAAGTCCACCACGATCAAGATGCTCACCGGGATCCTGGTGCCCAGCGGCGGCCGGCTGCGGGTGGCCGGGATCGATCCGTCGCGCGAGCGGACGCGGCTGGCGCGCCGTATCGGGGTGGTCTTCGGGCAGCGGACGACCCTGTGGTGGGATCTGCCGCTGCGTGACTCGTACGCGCTGGTGCGGCGGATGTACCGGATCCCCGACGCGCGGTACCGCCAGAATCTCGACCGGTGCGTCGAACTCCTCGACCTCGGCGCGCTCCTGGACGTACCGGTCCGTCAGCTCTCCCTGGGCCAGCGGATGCGCGGCGATATCGCGGCGGCGCTGCTGCACGACCCCGAGGTGCTGTATCTCGACGAGCCGACGATCGGTCTCGATGTGGTCAGCAAGGCGAAGGTGCGGGAGTTCCTGCGCGAGGTGAACGCCGAGCAGGGCACCACCGTGCTGCTGACCACCCATGATCTGACCGATATCGAACAGCTGTGCAAGCGGGTGATGGTCATCGACCACGGGCGGCTGGTGTACGACGGCGGGCTCGAGGGGCTGCACGCGGTGGGCGAGAGCGAGCGGACGCTCGTCGTCGACCTGGAGCGGGAGCTGCCGCCGATCGAGATCCCCGGCTCGCGGACGGTACGGGTGGAAGGGCCGCGGCAGTGGCTGGCGTTCCCGGCCGGAAGCAGCGCCGCGCCGATCGTGGCGGCGGTGGCGGACGGATATCCGCTGGTGGACCTGTCGGTGCGGGAGCCGGACATCGAGGACGTCATCGCCAAGATGCTGTATCCGGCGGGGAGCGAGCCGGGGGGCGAAGCAGCGGCGGAGGGGGAGGGAGAGGCGGAGCAGGAGGGCAAATCCGCGCGTCCGTCGGCCGACCCGGTCTGAAGGGGCGTGGGCCGCACGGCCTTACGCCGTTAACCTGTCCGTATGACGAGCGGTGCATCCTCGGGGGATATGACACCCGAACCTCAGACCGGGCTGGAGATGCGGGCCTCGGACGCCGAGCGCGAGCGGATCGCCGACGCGCTCCGGGACGGCGTCGCCGAAGGACGCCTCACCATGGAGGAGTTCGAGGAGCGGCTGGACGCGGCGTACCGGGCCCGGACCCATGCCGAACTCGAACCGCTCGTACGGGACCTCCCGGTGCCCGGCCGTCCGGCCGCCGCCCCCGTGCCCGCGGCCGAGGGCGGCTGGGCGGAGCGGATCGGCGCCACGCCGACCTCCCGGACCGGGATCGCGGTCATGGGCGGCTTTCAGCGCAAGGGCCGCTGGACCGTGGCGCGCCGCTTCACCTCTTTCGTCTTCTGGGGCGGTGGGGAGATCGATCTGCGCGAGGCCCGCTTCGAGGACCGCGATACGGTGATCCGCTGCTTCGCGATCATGGGCGGCATTCAGGTCACGGCCCCGCCGGACATGGATGTGCAGGTCGGCGGCGTCGGCATCATGGGCGCCTTCGACCACACCGGCTCCGGTGAGGGATCGCCGGGCTCGCCGCGGGTGACCGTCACCGGCCTGGCGCTCTTCGGCGGTGTGGCGGTGGAGCGCAAGCTGCGCAAGGAGGAGCGCCAGCGCCTCAAGGATGAGCGCAAACGGCTCCAGGCCGAGCGCCACGCCGAGCGGCGGGAGCTGCGGGCCGAGCGCCACGCGGAACGCAGGGAGCGCCATGCCGAGCGGCGCGAGCGGCGTGGGTCGGCGGAGCGCCCGTCCCTGGAGAAGCGCGACTGGGACTGAGCGGCGACTGGGACTGAGTAGCGACGGGGACTGAGCCGGTCGGCTAGAGGGCGGCCGCCGCGCCGCCCTTGAGGTCCTGCAAGTCGAGTGCCCGCGCCATCGCCCGGTAACCCTCGTCGCTCGGGTGGAGGTGGTCGCCCGAGTCGTACGACGGGCGCAGCCGGATCGGGTACATCGAGTCGCGCAGCGCGTGGTCGAAGTCGACCACGTCGTCGAAGACCTTGCCCGCCCGGATCTCTGTGTTGACCTGCTGGCGCACGGCGTCCAGCTCGGGGGTGTAGCCGCGGTGGCCGAAGAAGGGCGCCAGGGTGGCGCCGATGACGCGCAAGCCCCGGGCGTGCGCCTGCTCGGTCAGCCGGCGCAGCCCGGCGACGATGGCGTCCGGGTCGGTCTGGTGCGGGGTCCGCAGTATGTCGTTGACGCCCAGCTCGACGACGACGGCCTTGACGCCCGCACGGGAGAGCACGTCGCGCTGGAAGCGGGACAGGGCGCTGGGGTTGTTCGGCGGGACCTGGGTGCCGTCGCTCAGCACGCGGTTGCCGCTGATGCCCGAGTTGACCACACTGTAGCGGGGCGCCCCGGGCTCGGTGCGCAGCCGCTCGGCGAGGAAGTCGGTCCAGCGGTGGTTGGCCCCGGCGGTGGAGGTGATGCCGTCGGTGATGGAGTCGCCGATGACGACGACGGTGCCCTGCGCCTCCCGGCTGAACACGTCCACGGCCGTCAGATAGCGCCAGTAGGGGCTCTGCTCGGTGTAGGCCGCCCCGGCGGTGTCCTCCGTACGGTCGCCGCGCGCCAGGTAAGAGGTCTGGCGGGCGTGCGGGTGGTAGGTCACCGAGCCGGAGGCGCGCGGGGTGTAGGTGGTGACCAGCAGGTCGGCGGCGGCCGGGATGTCCAGCCGCACCGGGTCGCTGGTGACGGCCTGGCCCGGCGGGATGGTCACCCACGGGCGCTCGGCGAAGGTGAGGCGGCGCATCGTGCCCGCGGCGGCGGTGGGGTTGCTGGGTGCGGCCGCCAGGGCCAGCGAGGCGTGCGTGATCGTCAGCGGGCGGGCGCTGTAGAAGTTGGACAGTTGGATACGCGCCTGGCTGCCGCCGACACTGGTGTGGACGACGTTCCGTATCGACATTCCGGCATAGCCCCGCAGCGTGTTCGGCTCGGCTGCCGCGGCGGACGTGGACCAGGTGCCCACCCAGGTGCCGGCCGAGGCCGGGGCGGCCGAGCTACGGGGCTTGCCGGCAGCGGTGTCGATATTGCCGTCGCTGTTGCCGACCCCGATGAATATCGCGGTCGAGATGAGGACCACCACAGCCGCCAGCGCAGCGAGCACGGCATAGGCCGTGCGTCTGGGCATAGGGGGCACGCTCATGGGCGGGTGTCTCCTCGGGCAGGCGGAACTTGGGGCTCCGAAAGTGGACGTGAACTGCGAGAGAGCAGCGGCGTCGCTGCGGTCCGGTCGGCTCACCATGATCCCATGGCGCGGTACGCGGAGCTTCCGGCGGGGCCGCAGGCCTGCCTCCGGCGCACAGGGTCGCTCGCCCACTCAGACGATGGGAACCGCCCGTACGTTCCACTCCATAGGCGACGGAATCCGGACTGAGACAAGAAAGAGACAATGACCGAGGGGACGGCTCGACCGGGTGGAGCGAATGGAGCGGATGAACCCGATGGAACGGACGCCGATGGGTGAGGCGGGGCCGCCGCCTGCGGCCGCGAGGGCCGCTTTCTCCTCGGAGACCGCGCTGGACGCGGAGAAGCGCCGCGGCGTGCGCCGGATGAAGACGATGGCGACGGCGCTGCTGCTGGCCGTCGCCGTCGTGTACGCGCTGGCGACCTGGGCGCGGTCGGCCGGCGCGGGCGGCTGGGCCGGGTACGCGGCGGCGGCCGCCGAGGCCGGGATGGTCGGCGCCCTGGCCGACTGGTTCGCGGTGACCGCGCTGTTCCGGCGGCCCATGGGGCTGCCGATCCCGCACACCGCGATCATCCCGACCAAGAAGGACCAGCTGGGAGTGAGCCTCGGCGAGTTCGTCGGCGAGAACTTCCTGTCCGGCGATGTGGTGCGGATGCGGCTGCGGGCCGTCGGCATCAGCAGCAGGCTGGGCGCCTGGCTGGCCGAGCCCGCCCACGCCGACCGGGTGACGGCCGAACTGGCGACGGCCCTGCGCGGCGCGCTCACGGTGCTGCGCGACTCCGACGTCCAGGCCGTGGTGGGCGAGGCGATCACCCGGCGCGCCGACGCGCAGGAGATCGCGCCGGGCCTCGGCAAGATGCTGGAGCGGATCGTCGCGGACGGCGGGCACCACCGGGCCGTGGACCTGGTGTGTCTGCGCGCCCACGACTGGCTCGTCGAGCACAACGAGTCGGTGATGGAGGCGGTGGCGGGCGGCGCGCCCGGCTGGACCCCGCGGTTCGTCGACCGGAAGGTCGGCGAGCGGGTCTACAAGGAACTGCTGCGGTTCGTCAGCGAGATGCGCGATATGCCGGATCATCCGGCGCGCGGGGCGCTGGACCGCTTCCTGGCCGACTTCGCGGGCGATCTGCAGTCCGATACGGACACCCGGGCGCGGGTGGAGCGCCTGAAGGGGGAGGTGCTGGGGCGGGGCGAGGTGCAGGATCTGATCGCCTCGGCGTGGGCCTCCGTACGGGCGATGATCGTCGCGGCGGCCGAGGACGAGCGCAGCGAACTGCGGCTGCGGGCGCGGGCGGCGATCCTCTCGCTCGGCTCGCGGCTGGCCACGGAGGGGCGGCTGCGGGCGAAGGTCGACGGGTGGCTGGAGGACGCGGCGGTGTATGTGGTCACCACCTACCGGGACGAGATCACCTCGCTGATCACCGAGACCGTGGCGGGCTGGGATGCGGAGCACACCTCGCGGAAGATCGAGGCGCATATCGGGCGGGACCTGCAGTTCATCCGGATCAACGGCACGGTCGTGGGCGCGCTGGCGGGGCTGGTGATCTATATGGTCTCGCGGCTGCTGGGCGCGTAGCGGTTCTGGGTGCGTAGCGGTTCTGGAGAGTGCGGGCCGCAGGGCCTATGGTGCCCCCGACCGGAGGGGGTAGGCGTGCGACGGCAGCGGTTACCGGTGGTCGTACGGGGGCGGGTGCGGGGGCGCGTACGGGGACGCCTACGGGGACGGCGTCCGCGGCGGGCGGTCCTGGCGCGGGTCCTGTGGACCGGCGCGGAGATCACCGTCACTCTCGGGCTCGTCATGCTGCTCTTCGTCGTCCATCAGCTGTGGTGGACCAACCGGCAGGCGCGGGAGGGCGCCAAGCGGGAAGTGGCGGCGCTGGAGCGGGACTGGCGCGACGGGGCGGGGGCCGGGGACGGCTCGGCCGAGGATCCGTCCGGCGGCGACTCCTCCGGGGGCTCCTCGGGGGCGGCGGACCCCGACTCGGACCGCGCCACGGCCCGTAACTCCCCGGCTGCCGCCGGGAGCCGGGCCCCGCGCCGCGACCAGACGTACGCCGTGCTGCGCATCCCCCGTATCGGGCTGACCGCCCCGGTGGCCGAGGGCATCAGCAGGGCCGGGGTGCTCAACAAGGGGTACGTGGGCCACTACCCGAAGACCGCGCAGCCCGGCCAGGTGGGCAACTTCGCGCTCGCGGGCCACCGCAATACGCACGGCGAGCCGTTCCGCCACCTCGACGAGGTGCGGCCGGGCGATACGGTCCGCGTCGAGACCGCCGACGGCCGCTACACCTATGTCGTCGAGCGAACCCTGCCGCGCACCTCGCCCTCGGACGGCACGGTCGTCGCGGCGGTGCCGTACAGCTCGGCGCATCCGCGTTACCGCTACACGGAGCGGGGCTCGTACATCACGCTGACGACCTGCACCCCGGAGTACACCTCGCGGTACCGGCTGGTGGTGTGGGGCAGGCTGAAGGCGGCTGAGCCGCGCGCTGTCGGTGGCGGCGACTAGACTCGCGTACGAACGGATCAGCTGGGCAAGGGCGTTGTGGGACTCGCGGGTCCCGCGGGCCTCGCGGGTGTTACGGGGAGGGGGAGTCCGATGGTCCACCGCATCGAAGTGCTGCGGACGCACCTCGGCGTGCTCCTGTTCCTGCTGACCGGAGCGCTCCTCACCCACACCGGCCTGATGAGCGCCGTCGCGCTCGCCGCGACCGCCACGATCGCGGCCGCCCTGCTGACCTGCGCGCTGCTGGCCGCGCGCGCTCTCGCCCCGCTTCCGCCGGGGCGAATACGCACCGCGATACGGGACAGGGAGCGCCGTACGGCGTTCCTGGCCCAGCGGGATCCCGACGCCGCGGGCCGGCCGCGGCCGCGAGCGCCGGGCCGTCGCCTGCCGACGGCCGCGTAGGCGCTCCGCTCCCGTAGCTTCATCAGCTTTATTGCTGGAGCCCGCTTCATTGCTGGAGCCCATGTGGCTCGTCACGCCGACTTGTCGATTCCGGCACCACGACGAGATCCCGTGGAGGGCTTTCCCATGTCTGTTTTCGCCGCGCTGGGCACGCTGCTCAGCTGGTTCGCCGACTGTCTGGCACCGCTGTTCGGGGCGTCCGCGACGGCCGCCTCGATCGTCCTGTTCACGCTGTGCGTGCGCGCCGCGCTCCATCCGCTCGCCCGCGCGGCCGTGCGCGGCGAGAAGGCGCGCGCCGCGCTCGCGCCGAAGCTGGCCGAGCTGAACCGCCGTCACAAGCGCGACCCCGAGCGGCTGCGGCGCGCGATGGCCGAGCTGTACCAGAAGGAGTCGGTCTCCCCGGTCGCGGGCTGCCTGCCGACGCTCGTTCAACTGCCCGTCTTCTTCGTCATGTACCACCTGTTCTCCACCGGCAGCGGCGCCGGGGACCTGCTGGACCACACCCTCGCGGGCGCCCCGCTGGGCGGCCGGTGGGGCGGGGACCTGGCCGGGCCGCACGGGGCGGTCTACCTCGCCCTGTTCGCGCTGATCGCGGCGGTGGCGGGCTGGACGTACCTACGCGCCCGCAAGGCTGCCGTCGGCCGGCCGGCCCCCGCGGGGGTCCCGGCGGGGGCGGCCAGGCTGCTGCCCCTGATGTCGTTCGGCACGCTGGTCACCGCCGCCGTGGTGCCGCTGGCGGCGGGGCTCTACCTGGCGACCAGCACGACCTGGACGGCGGTCGAGCGGGCCCTGCTCCAGCGCACGGGCCGGGAGGAGAAGGCCAAAGGGGGCGCGCGGTCCAGTGGATGAACGGAGTCTTGCGGACTGGACGCCGCTCTTGTGAGGATCGATCAGCCAGGGCCGCCCCTCGACTTACGGGAGTCATCAGAATGAAGCTGCTGCGTGTCGGACCTGCGGGGGCGGAGCGCCCGGCGGTACTCGACGAGTCGGGCACCCCGCGCGATCTGTCGAGCCTGGTCAAGGACATCGACGGGGACCTGCTCGGCGACGAGGCGGCGCTCGCCGGGATCCGTGCGGCGGTCGCGTCGGGGGAACTGCCCGCGCTGGACGCCACGGACGCCACCGACTCCCGGATCGGTCCGCCGCTGGGCCGTATCGGCAAGATCGTGTGCATCGGGCTGAACTACCACGACCACGCCACGGAGACCGGCGCCGCGATCCCCAAGGAGCCGATCCTCTTCATGAAGGCCCCGGACACCGTCGTCGGCCCCGATGACACGGTCCTGGTGCCGCGCGGCAGCGAGAAGACCGACTGGGAGGTGGAGCTGGCCGTCGTCATCGGGCGCACGGCCCGCTACCTCGAATCCGACGAGGAGGCCCTTGCCTCGGTCGCGGGCTACGCCATCGCCCACGACGTCTCGGAGCGGGCGTTCCAGATCGAGCGCGGCGGCCAGTGGGACAAGGGCAAGAACTGCGAGACGTTCAACCCCCTCGGCCCCTGGCTGGTCACCGCCGACGAGATCCCCGACCCCCAGGCGCTGGCCTTGCGCCTGTGGGTCAACGGCGAGCTCAAGCAGGACGGCACCACGGCGGACCAGATCTTCCCGGTGGCCCAGGTGGTGCGCTACCTCAGCCAGTTCATGACCCTCTACCCGGGGGATGTCATCAACACCGGCACCCCGGCGGGCGTGGCCCTCGGGCAGCCCGAGCCCAAGCCGTATCTGCGGGCCGGGGACGTCGTCGAGCTGGAGATCGACGGGCTGGGGCGGCAGCGCCAGGAGTTCAAGGACGCGTGATCCGGACCGTACGGTCCTCCGCTGCCGAGGTGCGGGCCGCCTCCAGGACCCGGAGGGCGGCCGCGGCCTCGGCGGCGGTGACCGGCGGGGCGCCGCCGTCGCGGAGCGCGGTGGCGATGGCGCGGTAGTAGGCCGGGTAGTCGCCCGGGAGGGTGGGTACGGGCACGCCGCCGCCGCTCAGCGGCGATTCTCCCGCGCCCAGCCGGCCCCAGGCGGCTTCGGGTTCGGCGCCCCAGGGAGCACCGCCGTCCGTACCGGGGCGCAGGCCCTCGCGCAGGGCGGCCTCCTGGGGGTCGAGGCCGTACTTCACATAGCCCGCCTGGCTGCCCAGCACCCGGAAGCGCGGGCCCAGCTGCGCGGTGATCGCGCTCATCCACAGATGGGAGCGGACGCCGCTCGCATGGGTGAGGGCGATGAAGGTGTCGTCGTCGGTGCGGGCGCCCGGGCGGCGCACATCGACCTCGGCGTAGACGGAGGTGGCCGGCCCGAAGAGGGTGAGGGCCTGGTCGACGAGGTGGCTGCCCAGGTCGTACAGCAGCCCGCCGACCTCGGCCGGGTCGCCGGACTCGCGCCAGCCGCCCTTGAGCTGGGGGCGCCAGCGCTCGAAGCGGGACTCGAAGCGCTGCACCTCGCCGAGCGCGCCCTCGGCGAGCAGCTTGTGCAGAGTGCGGAAGTCGTTGTCCCAGCGGCGGTTCTGGAAGACGCTCAGCAGCAGGCCGCGGCGGTCGGCGAGCTCGGCCAGCTCCTCGGCCTCGGCGGCGGTCGCGGCGAGCGGCTTGTCGACGACGACCGGCAGCCCGGCCTCCAGGGCGGCGCGCGCGAGGGGGACGTGGGTGCGGTTGGGGGAGGCGATGACGACCAGGCCCAGCTCGCCGGCGCGCGCCCACAGCTCATCGGCTGAGGCGGCGAGGCGCACCCCCGGGTACTCGTCGGCGGCCTGCCGCTGCCGCTCCGGGCTGGAGGTGACCACGGTGTCGAGGACGAGGCCGTCCGTGGCGGCGATCAGGGGCGCGTGGAAGACGGAACCCGCCAGACCGAAGCCGATGAGGGCGACGCGTACGGGGGTGGAGCCAGGGGTGCCGGTGCCGGTGTCAGCCATGAGACCACTTTGACAACACTGTTGCGGAAGCGCAAGCGGGAGCCACAATGGGGGCGTGAACAGCGCGATGTCCTCGACGGCCCGAGCGGTTTCCGGCCCCGGCCCCGGCCCCGGCCCCGGAACCGGAACCGGCCACGGAGCCCGGCCCGGGCCTGGAGTTCAGCCCGGACCGGGAATCCAGCCCGGCCCCGGCGCCAATCTGGCCGTCCTGCGCGGCCATAACGCGGCCCTCGTCCTCGGCCTGCTGCGGGACGCGGGCGAGGGCGGGATCAGCCGGCTGGAGCTGGCCGCGCAGACCGGGCTCACCCCGCAGGCCGTCAGCAAGATCACGGCCCGGCTGCGGGCGGACGGGCTGGCCGCCGAGGCTGGCCACCGGGCGTCCACCGGCGGTAAGCCGCGTACGGTCCTCCGGCTGGTCCCGGGTGCGCGGCGGGCGATCGGGTTGCACCTGGACCGCGACGAGCTGACGGCCGTGCTGGTCGACCTCGCGGGCACACCGCTCGGCCGGCGCACGGTCCCCTTCGACTTCGGCGCGGGGGCCGAGGAGGCGGTCGCCGTGGTCGGCGGCGAGGTCGAGGCCCTGCTCGCCGAGGCCGACGGCGGCCGCACCGGGCTGCTGGGCGCCGGGGTCGCAGCCCCCGGGCCGCTGGACCACGGCTCCGGGGTGCTGCGCCGCGTCACCGGCTTCCCCCGCTGGGACGGCTTCCCGCTGCGCGACGCGCTCGCCGAACGCCTCGGCCTGCCCGTCGTCCTGGACAAGGACACCAACGCCGCCGCACTCGGGCTCACCGTCGGCCGCGCCCGGCAGCGCGCCGCCGCCGGGCCCTTCCCCGCCGGGTCCTTCGCGTATCTGCACCTCGGCACCGGTCTGGGCGCCGGTCTCGTCCTCGGCGGGGCCGTCCACCGGGGAGCCCGCACCGGCGCGGGGGAGTTCGGACACCAGGTCGTCCAGCTGGACGGACCGCCCTGCGGCTGCGGCAACCGCGGCTGCCTGGAGGCGCTGTGCCTGGCCGCGGTCGCGGACGGCGACCCGGCCCGGGCGGCGCGGCTGCTCGGCGTCGGCGCCGCCAACCTCGTACGGCTGCTCGACATCGACCGGGTGCTGCTCGGCGGCCGGGTCGTACTGGCCGCGCCCGAGCCGTACGCGCGCGGCGTGGCCGAGACGCTGGCCGCGGACGCGGCGCGGGCCGGCGGCCGTACGGTCCCGGTGGACGTGGTCGGCCGGGGCGGCCACGCGGTCGTGGAGGGCGCGGCGCAGCTGGTGCTGGCGCCGCTGTTCGCGGTGGGGTGAGGGAGTAGGGGGCTGATCGGCTGACGATCCGATGGGCCGAACGAGGGGGTTGTTGACCGCCAGTCGGAGGCAATCGGCCCGGTCGGCCGCGTGTCGGTGCCCCAAGGTGGAAGACAGCAGGGCACTCGGGAAACCACCGCAGCAGAGGTCGCCCATGCGCTCGCCCGCCACCCCCGTCGTCCGCGCAGCCGCCCGGTCCGCCGCCGCGCTCGCGCTGCTCGTGCCCGCGGCGTGGTGCGGAACCGCGCAGTCCGCGGCCGCGGCCGCGTCGGCCGCCGTGCCCTCCTGCGGACGGCGGGAGAGCCCCCGCTTCCCGATCGACGCCCGGCTGCACGACGGGCCGGCCCGGTACGCGCGGGGCGGCGGCTGGCGCGCCTGGCACCTGGAGCTGCGCAACACCACACGCGCCGAGTGCCGCGCCATCCACCCCATCGCGATCCTCGTCGACCGCGCGCACGCCCTGCGGCCCGACCACATCAGGATGGAGTTCCTGGACCCTTACGCCGACAAGGCCGCCGGTGGCCGATGGCGGCCCGTCTCCTTTGAGACCACGGACGAGGACGAGAACATCGGGGTCTTCGGCGACCCGTTCCAGGGCTTCACCGTGCCCGCGCGCGGGAGCGTGAAGGTGCGGGTGCGGTCCTGCTTCACCGACTCCGCGCCGATCGGCCCCGTCACCGCGAACGTCATCACCATGGAGCGCCGCGCGGACGACGGGGACTGGGTCGGCCAGTCCGGCGACTACGACTTCCGCATCGAGCGCGCGGCGGGGGCGGGGGCGGAGGAGGCGAGCGGGGCCGGTACGGAGGAGCCGGGGGAGCCCCGTAAGAGCGGGCCGAGCGCCGGTGAGCAGCGCAGCACGGGCGGGCTCCGCACCGGTGAGCCCTCTGCCGAGCCGCAGCCCGAGCCCCGCGCCGATCAGGGGACCGGCGCCGGCGGGCGCACCGGGGGCCCCGGACGCACCGAGGGCCCTGAGGGCCCTGGGGGCCCCGGGAAGGAAGAGGCGCCCGCCCGCGCCGACGCCACCCCCGGCCCCCGCGGCGAGGGCAGCAGTCGCGACCATCTGCCGCCTGAACTCGCCGCGACGGGCCGGGGCGTCGTACTCCTCGGACTCGCCGTGATCAGTGGCGCGCTCATCGTCTCCGGTACCGCGCTGGTGATCAGGTCCCGGCGTCCGAGGCAGTGAGAGCCGGCTGCCGCTACCGCCCCCTGGGCGGCTCGCCCCGGCGGCGGAGCTCTTCGTCCGCCTTCTCCGCGCCGCTGCGGGGCCGGCCGGTGGTGCCCTTGCCCTTGCGTGAGGCTTGCCGCGCCCGTTCCTGGCCCTTGTTGATCGCGTCCTTGAGCTTGTCCTTGATGCTCATCTGAATCTCCTTCGCGCGGGGAGGGGGGAGCGGAAGCGGCCGCGGCAGACGCGGCCTTCACCACCAGGATCGGCCGCCCGCCCGGCTCTGTCGCGCTGGAACGCTTGCCGCGAGTCCGCCGCGGTCCCGTCTGCCGAGGTCAGAGGGGACCGGGGAGGTCCAGGTCGCGGCCCGGCTGACTACGCTGGACCCTCGGCCCGTCCGCAATGGCGCGGTCGGTGTCCCCACTCAGGTGTTATTGGTGCACGGCAGGAGAGTCCGCAATGGCAGAGCGCAAGCCGATCGAGTCCTGGCTCACCGATATGGACGGGGTGCTGATGCACGAGGGGATCCCGGTGCCCGGGGCCGACGCCTTCATCAAGCGGCTGCGCGAGTCCGGCAAGCCCTTCCTCGTGCTCACCAACAACTCCATCTACACCCCGCGCGATCTGCACGCCCGGCTGTCCCGGATCGGCCTGGACGTGCCGGTCGCCAACATCTGGACGTCCGCGCTGGCCACCGCCAAGTTCCTGGACGACCAGCGGCCCGGCGGTACGGCGTATGTCATCGGCGAGGCGGGGTTGACCACGGCCCTGCACGACATCGGCTATGTCCTCACCGACGTCGAACCGGACTATGTGGTCCTCGGCGAGACCCGTACCTACAGCTTCGAAGCGCTGACCAAGGCCATCCGCCTGATCAACAACGGCGCCCGCTTCATCGCCACCAACCCCGACGAGACCGGGCCCTCGGCGGAGGGCGCGCTGCCCGCGACCGGCTCCGTGGCCGCGCTGATCACCAAGGCGACGGGGGCCGAGCCGTACTTCGTCGGCAAGCCGAACCCGCTGATGATGCGCGCCGGGCTGAACGCGATCGGGGCGCACTCCGAGACCAGCGCGATGATCGGCGACCGGATGGACACCGATGTGCTGGCCGGTCTCGAGGCGGGCATGGAGACCTTCCTGGTGCTCACCGGGGTCACTCAGATCGGAGAGGTCGACCGGCACCCGTTCCGGCCGTCGACGGTCGTGAACTCCATCGCGGACCTGGTCGAGCGGGTGTGACGCCAACCGGAACAATCTGACGCGTACGGACTGACCCGGACTGACCCGTACGGAGCAGCCGGGGGCCGCAGCGGATGCGGCTCCCGGCGGCGCGCGTGAGCCTCGGTGGTGTCAGGAGGTTCACCATGCGTTCGCTCGCCCTCACGCTCCGTATGGCCGCCTGTGCGGCGGCGGTGGTCATGGCCATCGCCGGACCCGCCGCCGCGGACCAGGAGGACAACGCCCCCGCCCACCCGGCCCACCCGGCTCACCCCGCCCACCACGCCCATCCGGGCATCGCCCCGGCCGATGACGCGGCGCGCCAGGACTTCGGCGGGGCCGAGGCGTACGGTCTGGTGCTCTCCGGGGGCACGGCGCTGGCCGTCGCCGGGCTGGCGGTGCACCGCCGCCGTCGCCCGGTCGCAGTGGCATCGGGCTGACGGCGGTGTACGGGAAGGGCTTCGGCCGGGTCGGCCGGCCGGTCGCGGGGGTGGCCTGGGCGGCGCTGCTGCTCGGGCTGTGGCTGTGGGGCCATGACACCGCGGAGGGTCTGGGCGGTGTGGTGCCGGTGACGGGAGACGTTGCGGCCGTGGGGCGCCCGCCCGCGCATCCGCTGCCGCCGTCCCGGGAACCGCTGCCGTCCGTACGGGCGCGGCGCGTCGTCGTCGCGTCGGCAGGGATCGCGGGGCGGGTCGGTGAGCCGGTCCGTGGCCGGAGCTGGAGCCGGCGAATGGGCCGGGGCGCGGACTGGTACGGCGTGGGGGTGCGGCCGGGGGCCGCGGGTACGGCGGTGCTGATCGGGCCCGCCGACGCTGGTGTCGTCCGCCGCCTGGGCGGGGTCAGACGCGGGGACGCGGTGCGGGTGTCGCGGGCGGACGGGACGGTGGCCGAATTCACGGTCGAGGGCGTCGAGATGGTCATGGCCGGGCGGTACGACGCGCGGCGGGTGTTCGGGGCGCGGGCTCGGGGCCGGGCGGAGCTGCGGCTGGTCGCGAGGGACGGAATCCAGGGAGAGCACGGGGCGCGCGGGGCGTACGCGGCGCCTGGTGCGCGCGTGGTGGTGTCGGCGTATCTGACGGGGATTCGGTAGGCGTGCGCGCCCCGGCGCGGCTCAGGGCACGCACCACGCCGTACGGGCGAAATCGCGCAAAGGGCTGTGGACAACCCTGTGGGGGTCGGTGTGGTGTGTAAGCATGGATTCGACCGGTCTTGTCCTACCCGGGGGCCTGAGGGGTGCCTCCCGGAGCGTGCACCCAAGGGGGAGTGGATGTACGGGAGTTACACCGGCCGTCGGCGCAGGGCTGTCCATGTGCGGGCCGCGGTGGGGGCGCTGCTGTCGCTGCTGTTGCTTGTGACGCTCTCCGGCTGCTTCGGCTCGTCGTCCTCCGACAGCGAGGAGGAGTCGATCGCGGCCGCCAAGCCCGCGCAGCGGCCCAGGAATATCGTGCCGTACTGGGTGAATCCCGACGGCAGTGCGGCGCGGCAGGTCGCCGCGTACCGCAGGAAGGGGGCGGACGCCGAGGCGAGGCTGATAGGGCGGATCGCGGCGCAGCCGGTCGCGGAGTGGCTGGGGGTGGACGATCCGGAGGGCCAGGCGCGCGGGTTCACCGAGGCCGCCGCCCGGGAGGAGCGCGATGCGCTGCTGGTCTTCTACAACATCCCGCACCGCGACTGCGGACACTATTCGAAGGGCGGCGCCGCCGACGGCAATACGTACCGCGCCTGGCTGGACAAGGCGGTCAGGGGTATCGGCGACCGGGCCGCCACGGTCATCCTGGAGCCGGACGCGCTGCCTCACGCGGTGGACGGCTGCACGCCCAAGAAGTTCCTCGAGGAGCGCTATGACCTGCTGACCGGGGCCGTGGACAAGCTCAAGGGGCTGCCCCACACCAAGGTCTATCTGGACGCCGGGAATCCGCACTGGATCAAGGACCCGCGCCGGATGGCCGAGCCGCTGAGGCGGGCGGGGCTGAAGAAGGCCGACGGCTTCGCGCTCAACATCGCCAATTACCAGACCACCGAGGACAACAAGATATACGGCAAGAAGCTCTCCGCCCTGGTCGGCGGCAAGCCCTTCGTGATCGACACCAGCCGTAATGGCAACGGCCCGGTGCCGGGCAAGGAGGACCCCGAGGCATGGTGCAACCCCAAGGGGCGGGCGCTGGGCGAGACGCCGACGGTCCGCACGGGCGACGGCGCGGTTGCCGCGTATCTGTGGATCAAGCGTCCGGGCGAGTCGGACGGCACCTGCAAGGGCGGCCCCGAGGCCGGCCGGTGGTGGCCGCGGTACGCGCTCGACCTCGCCCGTAACGTCAAGCGGTAACACGAAGCAGTAACGCCAAGCAGTAACGCCGAACAGCCCGGATAGCCGACCGGTCAGCGCTTGGAGGCGCCCGCGGTAGCTGCGGACGGGGGTACCTCCACCCAGGCCGCCTTCGACGGGGTGCCCTCGTCGTCCACCACTGTGAGCATGTACCACCCCGGCGGGACCAGCGACGGGTCCTTCGGGATCCGGACGGTGACGCTGTCCCGGCCGGCGACGAAGTCCAGCGCGATCGACCGCTGTTCGACGTTGGTCACATGGGTGAAGGCCCCCGGGCGGATCAGCCGCACCCGCTCGATGGCCGGTGCGTGCGGGGTCCGGTAGGTGGCCTTCGCCCCGTGCTTGACGGTCCGCGGCGCGGTGTCGACCAGCGTGGGCCGCGCGTCGCGGAACAGATACGGCGGGGTGTACAGGTCGATCTGCTGCTGGAACGTCCCCGGCTTGGTGTTGGCGGAGTCGCCGAACAGTGAGTCGGAGCCGAAGGTCATCACCCGGCCGTCGGGCAGCAGCAGCGCCCCGGAGTGGTAGTTGCGGCCCACCAGCGGGTCGGCCACGCTGCGCACGGTGTTGGTCTTGGGGTCGTAGACCTCGGCCCGCAGCACATCGCTGCCGTCGCGCCCGCGGTAGTCGCCCGAGCCGTTGGTGGTCAGCAGCGTGTCGTCCGGGAGGATGACGCTGCTGGGGTAGCGGACCTCGGAGTACAGCTTCGGCCCGTCGTGGAAGCGCGGCCGTGCCTTGTGCAGATCGACGATCCGGGTCTTCGCGGTGGCCCTGGGGTCCTCGCCGACCCCACCGCCGCCGAGCACCATGTACCGCTGCTCCTGGGCCGGTGGCAGCAGCACGGACATCGACGTCTCCAGGATGTCCGGGTCGCTCATACCGGGCACGGCCTTGAACGCATTGGTCTTCAGATCCCAGATGCCGGGGGTGCGGCCCACGTTGTCCGGGCCGTAGCCGGCGTTGGAGCCGGTGTAGAAGATCTTGCCGCCTTCGGCGAGGAAGAGTGCGGGGTACGTGGGGAAGAACCGCTTCTTGGGCAGGTACTTCCACTTCTTGGTCCGGGGGTCGTAGGTCTCGTTCTTCCCCGGTACGACCTGGCCGATCTCGTCCAGACCGGAGACCGACAGCACCCGGCCGTCCTGGAGGGTGGTCAGGGTCGGGTACCAGCGGGCCTCGTGCATCGGGTCGACGGGGACATAGCGCTCGGCGACCGGGTCGAACTCGTAGGCGGTCTTGATGCCCTGGAAGTCCTTCTTGTCGAAGGACAGCTTCTGCGCGATGCCGTAGAAGTTCCGCCGGTCCTTGCCCTCCAGCCCCTCGATCCGGTAGTTGTCCTGGGTCCCGGTCTGGTACCGCTTCCCCTTGCGCAGCGCCTCCACATAGACCCGGGCGGTGCTGGCGGTCACGGTGACCTTGCCGGACTTGCGGTTCTTGGCCTTCTTGGCGCGCGGGACCAGCACCGGGTCCTTGGACTCGAAGACCTTGCCGTTCTCCTTGCCGGTGAAGCGGGTGCCCGCCGGGAACGTCCTCGGCTTGTCCGGGTCCTCGTTGTGGACAAACATCAGGCCGCCGGCCTTCTCCACATCGCCCTTGAGCTTTTCGTACCGCTGAGTGCCGCCCGCCACCAGCAGTTTTCCGTCCGGCAGCTGGGAGTGTCCGGCGCAGAAGAGGTCCTGGGGGGTGGGGATGTTCCGATAGGTGTTCTTCACCGGGTCCCACAGGACGCTCCGGAAGGACTTGGCGGCGAAGTTCTTCGCGTTGTTCCCGGAGCCGGCGACCAGCAGCACCTTGCCGGTATGCAGCAGGGCGGCGTGGATCGTGTTGATCCGGTACTCCTCGGGGACGTTCACCACATCCCAGTGGCCGTTCCTGACCTTGTACTCCGGCTGGTTGATCTTGTACTTGTGGTACTTGTCCGAGCTGAAGCGGTAGAGGGCCGGTCCGTTCATTCCGGCCAGCATGAGCACAGCCGCCGCACCGATCCCGAAGCGGCGGGTGCGGCGACTCGGTCGGTACTTCACGTTCTATCGTCCCCCAAGGGATGGATCGGCGGTCTGCTTCTCGGTCCGTTTCTGCTGGCGGAGGGTCCACCGCCAGGCGATGATCGGCGCGGCCGTGACAGCCAGGGCAAGTGATGCCCAAACGGTCATCGCTGGATGACTGTGGTCGAAATAGAAGGAAGAGGCGAGCGACCCGCCGAAGACCGCCAGGAAGAAAAGGTGAATCCGGAAGGTGCCGAAGAGCGTGTCGGGGCTCGCCGAGTCGCCCTTGGGTGTCACCACGAACCTGCTCTTACGGCGCAGTACGGCGTCCATCAGCGAACGGGCGTAGATCGGCGCGGCGAGGGCGGACATCACCATGCCGGCCACACCGCCGGACCCCTCCGGTTCGTGCGGCGAGACGTTGTGCCGCCGGTTCCAGATGTACAGACCGATCTGCAGGGCCGAGGCGTTGCCGTAGAGCATCATCCAGATGGCGGGGTCGATCTGGAGCCCCGAGGCGCCGAAGCCGAGGAAGAGCGCGCAGCTGAGGGCGGCGAGAATCCAGTTGAGCGCCGACGCCGGATAGAAGATCACCATCAGCGTGTAGTTGAAGAGCTTGCCCGGCGGCAGGGTGAACGGCGCCTTCCAGAACTGCTTGAGCAGCGTCTCGTAGGTGCCCCGGGACCAGCGCAGCTGCTGGGTGAAGAAGTCGGTCCAGGCGCCCGGGCCCTCGCCGACCGCGAGCACGTCGGGGGTGTAGACGGAGCGCCACTTGCGGCCGGTGGCGGGGTTGCGGTGGCGGTGCAGCTCGAAGCCGGTGGCCATGTCCTCGGTGATCGAGTCGTACAGCCCGCCGATGCCCTTGAGGGCGCTGATCCGTACGGCGTTGTTGGTGCCGACGAACATGGGGCCGCCATAGGCGTTCCCCGCGCGCTGGATGAGGGCGTGGAAGAGGAACTGCTGGCTCTCGGCGGCCTTGGTGACGACCGCGTCGTAGTTGCCGTAGACCTGCGGGCCGACGACGAAGGCGACGTCCGGGTCGCGGAAGTAGCCGAGCATCCGCTCCAGGTAGTTGGGGAGCGGGACGTGGTCGGTGTCGACGGAGGCGAAGTAGTCGTATGCGTCGCCGTGGGCGTCCAGCCAGGCGTTGTAGTTGCCGTGCTTGGTCCTGGCGCGGTGCGGGCCCTTGGGTCGGTTCCACTTCTCGACGCCCTTGCGGGTGAAGTGGCGTACGTCCAGGCGCGCGCAGACCGCCCTCACCGCCGGGTCGTCGCCCTCGTCGAGGAGCCAGACGTGCAGCGTGCCGCGGTGGCGCACCCGCACCGCCGCCTCCAGGGTCCGGGTCACCATCTCCAGCGGCTCCTTGCCGGGCACGAAGGAGGTGAGGAAGGCGACCTTGGTGCCGGTCTCGGGCACCACCGGGACCGGGTCGCGGGCGACGAGGGTGGCATGCGCGTTGGACAGCACATTGAGCGTGCGGAACAGCTCGATCAGCCCGATGGAGACCAGCATCACGGTGTCCATGGCGGCCATGACCGGGCCGACGCCCTCCCGGCTGGTCCAGTGGGCGGGCTGCATCAGCCACAGCAGCAGCCCCAGCGAGAGCAGGGGCGCGGCGCCGAGCAGCAGCGCGGCGCGGATGCGGTGCGGTTCGTCGGCCAGCAGCCCGCGGTAGCGCACCCGGTACGGTTTGGCTGAATTTCCGGCGCTTTCGGAATCCGGTCGGCTGAGCGGGCCGGCGAGCCGGCTGTAGTGCTCGTAGTCGTACTTCGGCAGCGGCGGCCGGGGCCGGTGCCGTGGCGGTTCGCTCTGGTGCTGTCGTGGGATGCGCGCGCTGGTCGTCGACGCCATGAGTCATTCCCCCCGCACGCGGAAGCCGGCCGCGTGCTGAAGCCCGTTCGTCGTGTGCTCTCCCCCGAAACGGCCCCCCTCGGCCGTACGGGCACATTAGTGGAGACAACCGGCGATGCGGACATGGAACGGCCGCCTCGTGAAGCGCAACAGCGAGAACCGGACCTTTCCGGCGGGGAGGGGGGAATCGGCCGCGGCGCGAGGCGGGAGGCGGCGCGAGGCGGGAAGGCGGGGCGAGGCGGGAAGGCGGGGCTCAGGCCGGTTGTGGTGCGGGGCGCCGGGTCATTCCTGGTGAGGGGAGCGCAGCCGCTCCCGGATGTTGCCGAAGTGATCGCGGACGGCGGCCTCGGCCCGTACGACATCGCCGGTGCGGACCGCCTCCAGGATCTCCCGGTGCTGTCGGCAGGTGACCTTGGGGTCGGTGTGCAGATCCACCAGATCGGTGCGCACCCGGTGGAAGGCGTCCCAGAACGCCTCCAGCATCTCGCTGAGCAGCAGACTGTCCAGCCCGCGGTGGAGGGCGGCGTGGAAGGCCCGGTCGGTGTCCGCGCGTACGGCGCCCTCGGCGGCCTCCGCCTCCATCCGCTCGACCAGGGCGTCCAGCTCGGCCAGGTCGGCCTGGGGTATTCGTCCGGCCAGCCGTGCGATCAGCCCGGTCTCCACCGCCTCGCGCAGCTCCAGCAGCTGGAGCAGGCTGTCCTCGCCGCGGTAGTGGCCGGCGACGGTGCGGAAGATCAACCCCTCGATCATCGGGCCCATCGACATGGGTCCGACGTAGGTGCCGAAGCCATGGCGGATCTCCACGATGTTCATGGCCTGCAGCCCCTTGAGGGCTTCGCGCACGGAGTTGCGGCTGACGCCGAGCAGTTCCATCAGCTCGGTCTCGGTCGGCAGCGGGGCGCCGGAGGGCAGCCGCTGGTCGACGATCAGGCGCTTGATGCGCTCCTGGATGTCGCTCGCCATGCCGCGATTGTGCGCCGCCACAGCCACCTCCGATCGCGTCAGCTTACCGGGAACGCGACAGGGGCTCCTCGGCGAACCGAGAAACCCCTGGTCAGTGGCGTAAGCCAAGTGCGCCGCCAGGGACTCGAACCCCGGACCCGCTGATTAAGAGTCAGCTGCTCTAACCAACTGAGCTAGCGGCGCCTGCTGACGGATGAATCCTACCCGACCTGGAGGGGTGCTCCGGGCGGCGCGCTTCATCGCGCTTCATTGGTATGGACATCTCCCATATTTGGTATGGACATGACCAAGAAATCGCGGTTACTCTGCGACTTGGTCTAGACCGCACTTGCACTCGGCTCGCCGAAGCACTCCCCACGTCTTCAGGAGCGAAGCATGCGCAAGAAGATCAGCGCCGCTGTGATCGGCATCGGGCTCGTGGCGGTCTCCGTTCTCACCACCGGCGGCAGCGCCTCCAGCCACGCCTACACCGACTCGCCCATCAGCCGCCAGAAGCTGTGTGCCAACGGCACCGTCACCAACTGCGGCGACATCCAGTACGAACCGCAGAGCGTCGAGGGCCCCAAGGGCTTCCCGTCCGGCGGTCCGGCCGACGGCACGATCTGCGCGGGTGGCAACAGCCGGTTCTCCCAGCTGGACGACCCGCGCGGCGGCCAGTGGCCGACCACCAAGCTCACCGCCGGGCAGAGCTACACCTTCACCTGGCGCTTCACCGCCTCGCACGCCACGACGGACTTCAAGTACTTCATCACCAAGAACGGCTGGAACCCCAACTCGAAGCTCACCCGCGCGAGCCTGGACTCCACGCCGTTCCTGACCGTCCCGTACAACGGCCAGCGGCCACCGTCCACGCTCTCCCACTCGGGCACCATCCCGAGCGGGAAGACCGGCAGGCATCTGATCCTCGCCGTGTGGACCGTCGCCGACACCTCGAACGCCTTCTATGCCTGCTCGGACGTGCAGTTCTGACCCCTTTTTCGGGGGCTCGGTTCGCCGACCGAACGGCACGGGGCCCGGCCCGTCAGGACCGGGCCCCGCGTCATCTCAGGCGTCGTATAAGCCCGCCTTCACGCCGCGTACGAAAGCGGACCAGACGGCCGGGGCGGCGCCCAGGACCGCGTCCGGGTCGTCGCTTTCGCGCAGTCGGACCAGGCCGCCCCACGCGGCGACCTCGACACACTGGCCCTCGCCCACGGAGTGCGAGGACTTGCGCCAGCGCGGGCGCGGGGACGGGGATGGGTTCGGGGACAGGTCATGCGGGTTCTCGGGCACTCTTGAGGTGTTCACGGTGTGGGGCCCTCTTTCCTAAGAGACCGGCGATGAGGGCC
This sequence comes from Streptomyces sp. NPDC000941, assembly GCF_053599555.1. Taxonomy (NCBI): domain Bacteria; kingdom Bacillati; phylum Actinomycetota; class Actinomycetes; order Kitasatosporales; family Streptomycetaceae; genus Streptomyces; species Streptomyces sp. NPDC000941. The sequence continues at coordinate 36,912 of NZ_JBSFMM010000007.1, read as the reverse complement.
TTCGTCTCCTCCGTCGACAGCGCGCTGTCGACGATGTGGTCGAAGGCGTCGGCGAAGACGTTGACGTCGTCGACTCCTTCGACGTAAATGGGGCCGCGCAGGTTCTCCTGGGTGACCACGTCCGGCATCGGACCGGGAAACCCGACGATCGTGAAGGCGCCCGCGTCCCCGGGGTTGGGCGCCGCGTCGATCGGCATCACCTGCAGCGTGACCGTGGGCCAGTCCGCGACGTCGAGCAGTCGCCGCAACTGCTCGTCCATGATGGCCGGGCGGCCGGAGAAACGCCGGTGGAGGGCGGCCTCGTGGATCACCGCCCACAGCCGCAGCGGAGCGCGCGGACGGGTCAGCACCGCCTGGCGGGCCAGCCGCACCTCGGCGAGCGCCGCGACCTCCGCCTCGCTGCGCGCGACCGCGTTGGCGGCGATCGTCTCCCGGGCGTAGTCGGGCGTCTGCAGCAGCCCGGGGACGACCAGCGGGGCGAAGTCGCGGACGGATTCGGCGTCGCTCTCCAGCGAGATGTAGTCGGCGTACGCGGGGGCGACCACACCGCGGTAGGTCTGCCACCAGCCGCGTTTCCCGGCGTCCTTGGCCAGCCTCTCGAGCGCCGCGCGGACTTCGGAGTCGCTGATGGCGTAGGCCTCCAGCAGGGTGGCGACCTCCGTGGCACGGATGGTCGCGTTCGCGTTCTCTATCCGGGACAGCTTCGGGGCGCTCCAGCGGCGGGCGCCCGTACGTCCCCTTTGGGCCGCGTTCAGCGCCTGCGCGGCCGCGTCCAATGTCATCCCCGCTTCGGTACGCAGCTTCCGCAGAGTGGACCCCAGCCGCCTGCGCCGCACGGTGGGCACTGGGTGGTAGGACATGTCGCCAGTCTGACGTATCGCCAACTACAACCACCAGGCGGCATATGCCAGTCTTGCGTGAGTGGGTCGAAACATTGCGAGTAGCACGGACATGGGACAGGATCGCCTGTGCGACACGGCAGCGCGCCGTGCCTTGGAGGGCCCTGGACGACATGGCAGAGAACATCCCGCAGGGGGCACCGCCCGGCGGTAGCTGGGGGCGATACGAGCTGCGCCTGCGCGTCCATCCGCAGACACTCGCGGACGTGCGCCGCGTCGTGGGTGCGCGGCTGCGCCAGTGGGGCCGCGAGGAGTTGATCACCGCGGCGGCGATGTGTGTCACCGAACTGCTCTCCAACGTCCACAAGCACGCTGCCTCGCCCGACTGTGTGCTCACCCTCGAGAACCGCCCGTACGGCATACGGGCCTCCGTCACCGACAGCGAGTCCTCGCTGCCGGTGGTCAAGGAGCCCGACTTCCTCTCCGAGAGCGGGCGGGGGATGTTTCTGCTCAGCAAGACGGCCGACGAATGGGGCACGGACCTCAACACCACCGGGAAGACGGTCTGGTTCACGCTTCGCGCGGAATCGGTCGGTCCGTGAGCCGCCGTTCGGTAGCGTGCCGTTCGGGAGTGGTGTGCGAGCCGGGGAGGGGCCCATGGATCCGGTGACGGCGGGTGCGCTGATCGCGGCGGTCAACGCGGTGGTGTCCGGGGCCGGCGGTGAGGCGGGCCGGCGGGCGCTCGAGGCGCTCGGCGCGCTGTCCCGCAGGGTGCTCCGGCGGGACCCGTCCGATCCGGCGGCCGACCCGGGCGCGGACCCGGCGGCCGATCCGCCGGGCGGCCCGGGCGCCGATCCGGCGGGCGACGGCGAGCCCGTCGCGATTCCGTACGACGACCCGGAGCGGCTGCGCCGGCTGGCCGAGCTGCTGGTCGAACGGGCCCGCCAGGACCCCGAGTTGGGGCGCGATCTGGCGGCCTGGATGAGCCGGTACGGAACGCCGGCCCAAGAGGTCGGCACCGTCCACAATTCCATCTCGGGTGATGCGCGGATCACCGGACCGGTTATTCAAGGCCGGGATTTCCAGGGCCCGATCAGCTTCGGCTCGCAGTGACTCACCCCCGGACGGGGGTACCCGGGCGCCCGTCGGTGGCTGGCAGCAAGCGGACAGCGGCCCCGGCCGCCGGTCGCCCAGAGTGTCACGGGGGCTGCGCTGGGTGGCGTACGGGCGGCCGGGCGGCGCGGATGCATGCAACTTCCTGACATACCGCGTGTCGTTGCGCGCGCGAGGCGTTGCGGTAGGGTCTGACACGCCGTCATTTGCCTACTCTTTACCTGACTCGCTGCGTTGACGCCGTCGCTGTGTGCGAATTACTGTCGTCAATGGAATTGCATAGCGTTTTTTGCTCCAAGAAATTCTCGAACCAGGCTCGAATTTCAGAAAACAGGTCGCCTTCGCCCTGCAGGGGAAGTCATGGTTGGTCTTGCGAGAATGCCCGAGCCGTCACCCGAGCGCGGGACGGCCGGTGCCGCGGGCTCCGACCATGTGGAGCGGGCGCTGCTGGCGGCCCATGACCTGATCGAGTCCGTGGTGACCCGGCACCGGCAGGACCAGGCCCGCCAGTCGTGGGTGCGGGCCGGGCCCGGTCGGCCGTCGGCCGCCGAGGCCGCCGACCGGCTCATCGCCGGAGCCGAGCGGACCGTTGCCGTCGTGCTCTCCGGCGACCCGGAGCAGGAGGACGCCGTCTGCGCGGCGCTCGCCCGCCCGCCCCGCCCCGGCCGCGAGGGCGTCGCCGTCCGGCTGCTGTGCCTGCCGGACGCCCTGGCCGGCCCGCGGATACCCGCGCTGGTGCGCACCGACCCGCGCTGTGAGGCGCGGACGGCCGACGGGGCGTTACCCGAAACCCTGCTCGTCGACGGCCGGATCGGCTACGTACGGCCGGAGATGGGGCCGGAGCCGGGCCCGGGACTCGGCCCCGAACCCGGGCCGGAGCGGGCCGTGCCGCCGGTCTCCCTCGTGGAGGACGCGGCCACGGTGCAGGCCCTGGACCTGATGTTCGCCGGGGCGTGGGGGAACGCCGCGGCGCTCGCCGAGCCATCGCGCCCGCCCGGACGGCTGTGCACCGACACCGCGCTGCGGATCCTGGAGTGTCTGCGGGCCGGGGTCACCGACGAGGTGGCCGCCCGCGACCTCAAGGTGTCGCTGCGCACCTACCGCCGTTACGTCGCGGAGATCATGCGCGAGCTGGGGGCGCATTCCCGGTTCCAAGCGGGGGTACGGGCGGTGGAGACGGGGCTTTTGCCAAGCCGCCCCTGAAGCACTCGAGACCTGACCATGTCGCGAGGCGGGACGACGAAGCGATGACCAGACGATGACGGACCAGATGACGGAACGGATCACGGACCGGATTGCGGACCGGATCACCGAGCCGGCCCCCGCGGTCGAGGATGCCCTCGACCGCACCCTGCAAGAGGTACGCACCCTCTTACAGTCCACCGTTCACGAACACCGGGCCCGGCAGGCCAGAAGCGAGCTGTTCACCGAGGTGGGGGCGGCCGACGCGGCCTTTCTCGCCGCCGCCGAACAGGTCGTCGGCCAGGCCGTGCACAGCGTCGACGCCGCGTTCCCGGAGCCCACGGCCCGGCCGGCGGTCGACCACGCGGCCCTGCACACCCTGGTCTCGGGCCTCGGCGACGCCATTGACGTACGAGTCCTGCGGACCCGGCCGCCTGCCGACCCCGGCCCCGCGCTCGGGCCGGGCGGCGGCCTCGGGGCCCGCCCGCCGCAGATCCGGATCGCGGCGGTGGCGCTGCCCACGGCCGTGATCGCCGACGGCCGGACCGCCCTGGTGTGCGCGGACTCGGCCGACGGGCGGCAGGCATCGGTCGTGCAGGACCCGGCCGTGGTCGCCGCCCTGCACGCCATGTTCGGCAACCTCTGGCGCTCCGCCGCGCCCGCCGCCCGTCCGCTCGACTTCGGCAACCGCGCCCGCACCGAGATGGTGCGGCGGGTGCTGCGGCGGCTGGGCGACGGGGTCACGGACGAGGCCGCGGCGCGGGAGCTGGCGATCTCGGTGCGCACCTACCGCCGCTACGTCACCGGAATCCTGGAGTTACTCGAGGTGAACTCCCGTTTTCAGGCCGGGGTGCGCGCCTGTGAGCTCGGCATCCTCGACCGATTCTCCACCGGTGGATGAACCGATGGATGAACCGATGGATGAAACGGAACGATTTCCTTGTTCCCCACCACATTGTGATCCTGAGCGGGCTGGCGATAGGTTGCACGCGGGCGTGCCGGGAGATCTGGCAACCGCCGGTAATACAAGGGGATTTGGGGATGACGCAAGGGCGCGGAAGGGGTGCGACCGCCACGGCGGGCGCGCGTGGCGGACCGGGAACGGAACCGTCGCATTCACCCCGGCCCGGACAGGTACGAAAGTCCGGGAAGAACAGCGGAAAAGCATCGCACGCGGGTCGCTCGAGTCAAAGCCCCAAGGGGGTACACGGCCGCCGAGTTCGCGGGAACATGGCCGGATCCGCGACCCGAGGAGTGCTGCCGCCGCTCGTATTCGGGGTGGCCCTGCTCATCGTCTGGGATCTTGCCATCCGTATCGGCGCCGTGGACACGTTCTACCTTCCGGCGCCGTACGACCTGGCGAAACATTTCGTCGACGAGGTCCTGCACGGCGATCTGCGCGACTACACCAAGGAGACGGTGTGGGAGGCGCTGGCGGGCAGCGGCATGGGGCTCGGAGTCGCCCTGCCGCTCGGCTACCTCATTGCTCGCAGCGACCTCGCGGCCTCGGCCCTCCAGCCGTATGTGGCCGCTTCGCAGGCGGTGCCCGCGGTGGCCCTGGCCCCGCTGTTCGCGCTGTGGCTCGGCTATGGGCTGCTGCCCATCGCCGTGCTGTGCGCGCTGCTGGTCTTCTTCCCCATCCTGATGAACACCGTGCTGGGCTTGCGCTCGCTGGACCCCGATGTGATGGGGGCCGCGCGCGTGGACGGCGTGGGGTGGTGGGGGATGCTGTGGTACATCGAGTTTCCGCTCGCGCTGCCCAGCATCCTCACGGGGGTGCGCAATGGCTTCACCCTGTCCATCACCGGTGCGGTGGTCGGCGAGTTCGTCATGGGCGGCGAGGGGCTCGGCCAGCTCCTCTCGGTCCAGCGACAGGAGGCCGACACCATTGGGCTGTTCTCGACGCTCGTCATGCTCGCACTTCTCGCCGCCGGCTTCTATGGCGTCATTCGCCTGGTCGAGCGGCTCGTACAGCGCTGACTGACATCTTCCACTCATTGAGGAGAAGTACGTGCGTTTGGTAAGGACGTCCACCAGGCACGCCCTGAGACTCCGGGTCACGGGGGCGGCTCTCGCGTCGGTGGTGGCGGCGGCCACCCTGACCTCATGCGCCGAGAAGCCGAAGGACGCGGGGGGCAAGAGCGGAGACAAGATCACGGTCGGGCTGACGTACACGCCCAACATCCAGTTCGCCCCGTTCTATGTGGCGGCCGAGAAGGGGTACTACGACGACGCCGGGCTGAACGTCAAGCTGCGTCACCACGGCGCCGCGGAAGACCTCTTCGGAGCCCTGAAGTCGGGCAATGAAGATGTCATCTACGCGGGCGGGGACGAGATGCTGCAGGCCCGCTCTCAGAATCTCCCCCTGGTAGACATCGCCACCTTTTACCAGAAATACCCGGTGGGTCTGATCGTCCCCAAGGATTCCGACATCAAGAAGCCTTCGGACCTGAAGGGCCGTACGCTCGGCACCCCCGGTCCCTATGGCGAGACCTATTTCGGTCTGCTGGCCCTGCTGAAGGAAGGCGGGCTCTCCACCAAGGACGCCAAGGTGAAGAACATCGGCTTCACCCAGCAGGCGGCGCTGACCGGCAAAAAGGTCGAGGGTGTCATGGGCTACCTCAACAATGACGCCATTGCCTTCCAGGAGGCCGGCAAGGAGGTCCGCTCCCTGACGCTCGACGGGGGCGCCGAGGGCGATCCGCTGGTCGGGGTGGGAATCGGCGTCAAGGAAAAGACGCTGGACAAGCGCGGCGACGAGATGAAGAAGTTCGTCGACGCCACCCTGCGCGGTCTCCAGTACGCCATCGACAAACCCGAGGACACCGTCAAGCTCAGCCAGAAGTACGTCCCCGGTCTCGGCGACGAGAAGCGGCAGAAGAACGCGCTCGCGGTGCTCAAGGCCACCACGCCCATGATGCAGAACGACGCGGGTGAGCTGGGCACCAACGACGCCCAGAGCTGGAGCCGTATGGCCGACTTCATGTACGACCAGGGCCTGCTGGAGAAGACGGTCACGCCTGAGGACGCGTACTCCAACGACTATCTGCCCAAGTCGTAGCCGGCAGTCGTAGTCAGTCCCGCCCGGCCGGGCGGCGGGGGCTCACGCACCCGCCGCCCGGTCCCGGGCCGCCCGGCGGTGCAGCGCGCCGGCCACCGCGAACGCCGCGAGCGCGCCGACCGCGAGCGCGACCCAGCTGCCCGTCGCCGAGGTGTGCACGATCACGAACAGCCCGATCGGCGGCCCGGAGGCCGTGCCGAGGTTCCACGCCAGCGACGCCAGGGCGCTCGCCCGGCCCACGGCCGTCTCCCCGGACCAGCGCAGCAGCAGCGGATAGAACGCCGAGGAATACATCAGCTCGCCCGCCGCGAAGACCACCGCGAAGGCCAGCAGCAGCCCGTACCGCAGCAGCGACGAGGCGGCGTCCCCGGCGAGCACCGCGCCGAGCCCGCAGCAGAACGCCGCCACCCACAGCACCGGACCGGCGGCCAGCGCGACCGTCTCCGGCAGCCGCTCCAGCCGCCGTCGCAGCAGCGGCTGCAGCGCCACCAGTGCGAACGAGTTGGCCGCCACCACCACCGACACCCACCCCAGCGTGATGCCCATGTGGTCGTGGAGCAGCAGCGGCACCGTCGCCTCGATCTGGGTGAAGCCGACGATCGCGAACAGCGCCTGGGCCAGCACCAGCAACGCCATCGGACGGGCGCGCAGCAGCGTACGGTACGTAGGACCGCCGCCCCGCTCGCCCTCTTCTTCCCGCACCTGGGCGGATTCCCTCGGCCGCATGGCCCAGATGGCCACCAGCAGCGGTAGCGCGGCCGCCGCGTTGGCCACGTACAGCCAGCGCAGCGTCCCGACGGGAGCCTCGGCCCCGCGCAGCGCCAGCCCGGCGACGACCGACCCCGCCCCGATCCCCACGTTGTTCACGATGTGCCGGACCGAGAAGGCCGTACGGCGCCCGCTCTCCGGGACGGCGGCGTCCACGACGCCCACGATCGAGGCGTAGAACAGCCCGAAGCCCACCCCGACGCACGCGCCCGAGAACAGGACCGGCACCACCGCGTCGACCGGGGCCAGCATTCCGTACCCGACCGCGAGCGCCGCGGCCCCCAGCGCCCCCACCCGGTGCGGCCCCGCCCGGTCCGCGAGCGGCCCGCCGAGCAGGGCGGCGGCGAAGCTGGCCGCCGCCATGGCGATGAAGTAGCCGCCGGCGGCCCGGGAGCCGAGCCCGAGCAGTTCGCTGATGTAGATGGAGGTGAACGGGAAGCACAGGCCGTTGCCCAGGGTGGACAGCAGCAGACAGCCCATGAGCAGGCGAAAGCGCCGCCCCAGGACCTCGCGGGGCGGCGCTGCGCCAGCCGTCAAGAAGCCCGCCCGGCGCCCAGCGCCTCGCGCACCTTGAGCAGTTCCTCCACCTGGCGCAGGTCGTACGGCGCGGCCAGGGACAGCACCACATGGACCGCACCGGCCTCGGCGAAGCCCTCCACGAGCGGCAGCTGGTCCGGGTTGACCATGACCGTACGGGCCACCTCGCCCGGGTCGCGGCCGACGCGCTCGCACCACTGGTCCAGCACGCCGTTCAGCTCGCGGAAGTCGGCGACCGGGTCCTCGGAGGCCCAGCCGTACCAGTTCCACCAGTCCGCCTCGCGGGCCACCAGCTCCAGGGTGCGCCGCCGCCCGGCCCCGCCGATCAGCAGCGGAAGCGGCCCCGCGGGGCCGGGGTTGAGCTTCCCCAGCCGCTCCTTGATCGCCGCGATGGCCGCGGCGAACGCGTCCACGCGCTCGGCCGGGCCCGGGAACGGGATGCCGTACTCCGTGTGCTCCGCCTCGAACCACCCCGCCCCGAGCCCCAGCACCAGCCGCCCGCCGCTGAGCTGGTCGACGGTGCGGGCCATGTCGGCGAGCACATGCGGATTGCGGAACGCGGTGCAGCTGACGAGCGGGCCGATGGTGGCCCGGCTGGTCTCGACGGCCATCGCGGACAGCAGCGACCAGCACTCGAAGTGGTTCCCGGCCGGGTCGCCGTGGTGCGGCAGGAAGTGGTCCCAGGTCCAGATCGAGTCGACGCCGAGCGCGTCGGCCTCGCGCCAGGCGGTGCGGAGCTGGTCGAGCTCGGTGTGCTGGGGGTGCAGCTGCACGCCGACGCGCAGGGTGTTCTCGTGCGGGGGCACAGTGGTCCTCTCGATAGTGGTGGGAATGCCGCCCGCAGGGGCTACGGCGTCACGACGACCCGGTAGACCGGCGTCTCCGCGGCCTGCTTCAGCGCCTTCTCGACCTCGTCCAGCGCATACCGCGCGGTGACCAGCGTCTCAAGACGACCCGTCAGCGCGCCCCCGCGCAGCAGCTCCGCCGCCGCGCGCCAGTCCTCCGGGTCATGGCTGAAGGAGCCGGTGACCGTCAGCTGGCGGCGGTGCACCTCGTAGCCGGGCAGCTCGGCCGGTGGGCCGTCGGGGGAGCCGCCGAAGAGCACGATGCGGCCGCCGTCGGCGACCGAGGCCAGCGCCACGGCGATGGCCTCCTTGGACGCGATGGTCACGAACACCACATCGGCGCGGGGCAGTTGGCCCAGATCGCCCGGGGCGACGGCCGCGTCCGCGCCGGCCGCGGCGATGGCGGCCAGCCGCTGCTCGTCCAGCTCCACCACGGACACGCTGCGCGCCTGCAGCGCCTTGGTCACGGCGAGATGCAGATGGCCCATATACCCGGCGCCGACCACGGTGACCCGGTCGCCCGCCCGGAAGCCACCGCGGCGCAGCGAGTGGACCACGCAGGCGAGCGGTTCGCCCATGGCCGCGACGGCCGGGTCCGTGTCGCCCACCGACCACACCCGCGAGGCGTCCACCTTGATGTAGTCGGCGAGTCCCGCGCCCATGGTGATCGCGCCGTCCTCGCGCTTATGCCCCTGGAGGGCGACGCAGATGGCGGACTGCCCCGCCCGGCAGCTGCGGCAGGTCCCGCAGCGCGGCAGCCCGTCGATGGTGACGAGGTCGCCGACGGCCGGCATGTCATCCAGCCCGGCGGCCTTGGCGCCCACCCGCTCGACCCACCCGGCGATCTCATGGCCGGCGGCGGCGGGGTAGACGGTCATGCGTCCCGCGTACAGGTTGGCCTCCATGGTGCACACCCCGCACGCGGCGATGCGTACCAGCACCTCCGAGTCGCCCACGTCCGGCACAGGTATCTCGCTGATCTCCACCTGTCCTGGCGCCGTGATGACAGCTGTACGCATGGGAACTGCCTTCCGAATTACGGTCGTTGTGCCCGGAGGCTATGCCTGGGTCACGGACCGAGGCAAGGAAAAGATCACAAGCCGCGTGCGTCGGAAGGGAGTTGTCGGGCGGATCAGGTGGCGGGGAACTCCCCGCACCGTATGGCGGTGACGAACGCGGACCAGCCGTCCGCCGGGAACACCAGAGCCGGACCGTGCGGGTCCTTACTGTCCCGGACGGGAACGACACCGACCGGCGCGAAGCTCCGGGAGAATTCGACGCACTGTCCCCCGTCGGACCCGCTGTACGAGGACTTGGCCCACTCTGCGGCGGTGAGATCGATGTCTGCGCTCATAAGGTGTACTCCTTGTGCAGATCCTTGATCAGGGCAAGTGAATCATCCGGGGGTAGAGCGTGCGCCCGCAACCGTTCATAGTTACGCACAGCAGCCGCGACGGTCGCCTCCTTGTCATATAGCTTGCCCCCTAGCGGCCCGTCTGAGTAAAGGACCGTGGGGTGGGAGTCGAACATGAGCAGCGTGAACGGCAACAGGTGCGCCGCTGCGGCCCCGGCCGCGTAGGTGATCACCTGGATGTCGATGTCAGGGCTGTCAGCCGAGGCAATCAAGTGCTGTAGCTGGGCCGCCATGACGGCGGGTCCGCCTACGACCGTCCGTAGACACGCCTCGTGCAGGACTGTCCACAGCGTGGGTGGATTCGCCCGTGCCATCACCTCGCGGCGCCTTATACGGGCATCGACCTTGCCCTTGATCACATCGGCGCGCGCATGCGGGTACCCGGCGCGAAAGATGGCCTGGGCATAGGCCCCCGTCTGCAAGATGCCCATGATGCTGTGGACCGAGTAGTCCTGGATGCGCGCCGCCTTTTTCTCCTGTTCGAGGTAGGGGACGAACCAACTCGGGTGGTCCCCCTCGTCGATCCTCTTCAACAAGCCCACGAAGAGGCCATTCGTCCCGAAGGCCAGGTCGCACCCCCTGGCGAACTTCATGCTGGGCATCTGCTTCCCGGCTTCCACCAGGCTGACGTACCCATCGGAGTAGCCCGTGGCCTTGCCCAGCTGTTTCTGCGTGAGCTTGCGCCCGAGACGTACGCGCTTCACGTCCGCTCCGAAACGCTGGAGGGGATTCAAGATCCCTGGGGTGGTCGTCTCGTCCAACGCTGTGACCTCCTACTTCGGTTACCTGACGCAGCGTCGCAGAGGAGGGCAAGTCTGAATTTGCCCGCTTAAGTCTGCCCAGCCTACTGGAGGTTGTGCTCTCCTGGTGACCAATCGACTACAACCGGTACGCAGCCGGGCGGTCGGACGTCACACCACGGACCACACACAAGACCCCCGCAACCGCATGCACCGCGGCCCGGGGGCGTGACCCACAACCACTTGGAGGTTGCGAGCATGGCAAACGCTATCGCGTGGATCTTGAAAACGCTGCTACGGCTGCTGTTGCCGCCGTCGGGCCGCCACCGCGCCGCGCCGCACCAGCACACGCCGCCGATGCCGCGTCCGTCACACGTGCCCGAGGCGCCCGCCTCAGCCACCCTCTCCGGGGCGCCGTGCGACGCCGGTCCCGCCATGATCCGGCCGTACCTCGTCGCGCACGAGCAACACGAGGCGCGCGCTGCGCGCCGACTGCGGCGGCAGCGTCGGCGGACGCTGTGGCTGGCCGTGCACGGCATCGACATCGGCCCGCGCGTCATCCATGGCGTCAGGGTGGTGGCGTAGATGACCACTCCGGCAATGCCCCCGCCGCCGCAGGGGCAGGACGACGGACCGCAGGGGCAGAGCGGTGAAGATCGCCCGACCCTTGAAGAACTGTGGCAGCAGTCCGCCGCCCTGAGCGAGCAGATTGCCCAGCACCTGGGGCGGGGGCCGAAGTGACAAGGAGAACCGGCACCCCGCCCAGCCTCGCGATCGGCATGGTGGTCTACGACCGCCACTACGACATGCCCGGGACGATCACCGACTTCGTCGGGCCGTTCGTCTGCCTCACCCGTCCCACCGGCCTCACCTGGCGCTCCCCCCAGGCATCCGTACGCCCCGCCACCGCGTACGAGCGGCGGCAGCTACGCGCCATCGCCCGGCTGCACGCCCAGCGCCAACGTGGCATCGCCTCCGCATAGAACCTGCCCCTGCCGGGTGACACCCTGGCAGGGGCGCCGCGCCCACAGAACTCACCGAACACTTCGCCAGAGCGGACGATCAACCCATGCCACATGGACCCTGGCACGCCGAATGGACGTTCATCAGCAAAAACGGCGTCACTACAGGGACCGCCCGCACGCCACGGTACGTCGACATCCGTACAGCCATATTCAAAGCCGCCGACGAGTCGCTGCGAGATCTGGCCCACGAAGAAGCCGTCGAGCGAGACGAGCCTTGGAGACTCCTGGTCAGGGCCCTGTACTCCGAAGCGATGCTCACGGCGGACGAACTCGGCATATGGCAGTACGTAAGCCCGGACGGCTGGGCGAACGTAACCGTCCGATTCGCGCCGTAGCCGCCGCTGTCGCCCTCGGACCGGTGCCGGGCGCCTGAACTAGCCGTCGGGGAGGCTGGTCCGTTGTTCTGGTTCCTCGGTCCGGCGGGTGGCTGAGCTTAAGGCTGGCTCCGCTGCGCTCCGCCGCGACTGCTGCCGCGTGGTGGCCGGGCGAGGGGATTAGCGGTGCGCTCGGCTGGGGTGCGGGAGTGCGACGTACGGGCCGGCGCTGTTGGGCGGCATGCTCCGGTTGCCGCGTGCGGGCATCGTCTCGCGCCTTCGGCGCACAGCGGCCGGCAGCGGGAAGGGGAGGGGGCACCGGGGGCATCGTCGCCGTCCAGTCCAAGGGGTCGTCGCCTGCTGACGGGTGGCGGAACGGTGGTTGGGTGTCCGAAGCGGTGGAGGCCGGTCCGGTTGGGGCCTCCACCCACCTGCTCTTAAAAAGATGCTTGATCTGCATCAAGTACTGCATCAACTGTTTTCCTTAGTGGGGGTGGGGGTGGGGGAGCGGCGATCCCGTCCCCCGGTCCAGCGCACCGCTGGGCTGATAGGTCGGCCACCGCGCGGCAGCAGCTGCGGCGGAGCGCAGCGGAGCCTCTTTGAGCTCAGCCACCCGCCGGGCCGAGGAACCGCGACACCGGGCCAGCCGCCCCCCTTCCCCCTTCTCGCTGGCGCTTTGGACCCGAAGGGCCCGAGACGAACCCGCACCCGCACGAGCCGAATGCCGCGAGACGGCGCATCGGCGCAGGCACTGCGGGGAGGGCGATGCACGCATGCCGTAGCCGCCTGGTCAGAAGGCGCGGGGAACGTTTTGGCCCGGTCCTGCCTCCTGGTATGCCGAAGCGGGCCCCCAGGAGACCCGCCGAAGGCGAGAGGTGTTTCCCATGACATCGAGCACAACCTCGGTCACGGCCGCCGTCTACAGACCGCTCCCGAATGCCGAAGGGGCCGAGCACAGCTGGGTGGAGGTGCGCGGCGTCCGGTTGCATGTCGCCGAGTACGGGGCCGGGGCGCCGGTCCTGCTGCTGCACGGCTTCCCGCAGCACTGGTTCGCCTGGCACCGGGTCGCCGTCCTGTCGGCCGCTGGACGGCGGCTGATCTGCCCGGATCTGCGGGGCTTCGGTTGGTCGGAGCAGACTCGGCGCGGCTACGACTTCGACAGCTTGGCCGATGACATGCTCGCGCTGCTGGACGCGCTTGGGCTTGATCGCGTGGGCCTGGTCGGGCACGACTGGGGCGCCCATGTCGGCTTCCGGCTGTGCCTGCGGGCACCGGAGCGGTTCACTGGTTATCTGGCGCTCAACATGGCGCACCCGTGGGCCCGGCAGCGGGCCATCCTGCCGAACGTGTGGCGGCAGTGGTACACCGCCTTCATCGAGTATCCGGTGATCGGCCGGGCCGTGCTGCGCCGCTGGCCGGCGTTCAGTCGCTTTCTGCTGCGTCACCAGGTCGCCGACAAGTCGGTCTGGCAAGCCGATGAGCTCGCGGAGTTCAGCGCTGCGGCGCAGGCCGGCGCGCATGCCGGGCAGGCCATGTTCTGGCAGTACGTGGTCCGGGAGATCCCGGCGCTGCTGCGCGGCACGTGGCGCGGGCAGCGGCTGACCGTCCCGACCGTGCTGCTGGGCGGTGAGCGGGACAACGTGATACGGCCGTCCATGCTGGCCGGGGGCGAGAGCCACGCGGACGACCTCACCGTACGGATCGTGCCGGGCGTCGGCCACTTTCTGCCGCGGGAGAGTCCCCATGTGGTCGCCGGGGCACTGCGGGAGCTGTTCGTGACGGGTCGTTGAACGGCTAGGTGCGCAAGGCCGCCCGCAGTGCGACCTTCCGGATGAAGGCCCGGCTGCGGCGGGCCCCGAGAGCGTACGCCCACTGAACCGGCCGCAGGGTGGCGGGGCGCGCCGCGCCGAGCATGGCGAAGCGCGTGCCGTCGCCCTCCGGTACGGCGGCCATACCCCCCACCACGAGTCGCGACTGCATCAGGCACCAGCCGGGAGCCAGCCGCACGTCGAAGGCGCTGCGGCAGCCCAGGGGGCCCACCGCCAGGGCACGCTTGCGATCGGCGTCGCCGGGCGGGACTTGGAACTCGCGCAACAGAGGTACGAGGTGTGGCAGCTCGCCCCCCAGATCCGAGGCGACCGCCCATACCTTGTCGTACGGCAGCTCCAGGCGCTCCTCCGCGTACAACGTGGTGTGCAGACCCGTGGCCATCAGCCGCAGCCGGGTCACGGCATCAACGCTCATTGCTGCCACGCCTTCCGGAATGCCGAACGGGCGCGGTGGAGCCTCGACTTGACCGTGCCCGGCGCGATACCCAGGATCTTGGCCGCACTTCGTTCATCAAGCTCCTCAAGCTCGCGCAGGACGAGCACGGCGCGATGATGCACGGGCATCCGCGCGAGTACGTCCCGTACCTGTGCCGACAGCTCGCCGTCACCGACGCCGACGAGACCGTGCAGGCGGGCGACTTCGTCGGGATCGACGGCCCGCTCGACGGCGGTGCGCCGCGCCACCCGCACCGCCTCGCGCACGGTGACGGTGCGTACCCATCCGTAGAACGCCTGTGGATCGCGCAGCCCCCGCACCCCGACGAAGACCGCGGTCAGCGCCTCCTGAACGGCGTCCTCGCAATGCGACAGGGCGATCGGCCGGCACAGCCGGGTCACATACGGCGTCACCACGGTCAACACCTCGTCCATCGCCAGCACGTCGCCTGCCTGCGCCGCCCGCACCAGCGCGGCCACGGCATCCCACGGCGGCTGAGGTTCTCCTGCTGAGCCGTCCATCCCCGCGGACACTACTGCCTCGAGGCTGAGCGCATGACGTGGGGTGGCCGTGGTCAGGCTGTGCCGAACGATCCGGACGCGGCCCCGCGTCAGGCGGTCGTGGGAACGAGCCGCCACTGCTGGCAGTTGTTGTTGAGCCAGCTCCACTGGCGTACGTCGGCGCCGTCCGCCGTACCGCAGTCGGCCACGTCGGCGACCTTGCCGCTGTTGGCGTTGGTGATCCGGACGTGGTCACCGCCGGTGTAGATCAGCCGGGACTTCTGGCAGTTGTTGTTCAGCCAGGACCACTGGCGGATATCGGCGCCGTCGGCGGTGGAGCAGTCGGCGGTGTCCATGACCTTGCCGGTGGCCACGTTCACCAGGCGGCTGGTGTCATCGCCCATGTCCTCGATCCGCCACTTCTGGTTGGCGCCGCCGCTGCACGTCCACTGGAAGATGTTGGCGCCGTCGGCGGTGTTGCCGCCCGATACATCGAGGCATTTGCCGCTGTTGCGGTTGACCAGCGTGTACGCGGTGGGGGTGGTGGCCGTTTCGCCGGACGGGCCGGGGAGCGAGGTGCCGAGGGCTACGGGGGTGCCGAAGTTCGGCGTGCCGTCGGCGTTCCAGGTGAACTTCTGCGCCCGGGTCGTACGGCCGTTGCCGCAGCCGCCGTTGGCCGAGTTGTTGCCGTGGTAGACGATCCAGTTCTCGGTGCCGTCGGGGGAGGTGAAGAACCCGTTGTGGCCGGGGCCGTAGACACCGGCGGCGTCGTTGCGCTGGAAGACCGGCGTCTGCTTCTTGGTCCAGGCGGCGGGGTTCAGCGGATCGCTGCCGGTGAGCTCCAGCTGGCCGAGCTTGTAGTCGGGGGTCTGGCAGGAGCTGGCGGAGAAGGTCAGGAAGGTGCGGCCGTTGCGGTACAGCGGCTCGGGGCCTTCGTTGACCGGGTTGCCGGAGGTCTCCCAGCTCAGGGTGGGGCTGGAGATGATGGTGAAGGTGGAGCTGGCGAGCGTGTACGGATTGCTCAGCGGCGCGATGACCAGGCTCTGTGTGCTGCCGTTGATGAAGCCGCTGCCCACCAGGTACAGCTTGCCGCCGTGCCGGAGCACGCTGGCGTCGATGAGCCAGCCGTCGGGGCCGAGGTTGGCTCCGGCGAGCTTGTTCTTGTAGGTGTAGGGGCCCATCGGGTCGGAGCCCGCGCTCTCCAGGACATGGGTGCGCTGGGAGTCGCAGCAGGCGGTGCCGCGGTTGCCGGCCGAGTAGTACAGGTACCACTTGCCGTCGAAGAAGTGGAGCTCGGGCGCCCAGAAGTTGGAGTTGCGGCCCGAGGTGGCATCGGACCACACCTGGACGCTCGGCGCGGTGGAAAGACCGGCCAGCGTGGCCGACTTGCGCATGGTGAGCTCACCGGTGAAGGAGGTCGTCACCAGGTAGTAGTTGCCGTTGTAGTACTCCAGCCAGGGGTCGGCGCCCTTCTGCGCCTTGACCGGGTTGGTGTACGGCCTGCCGTCGGCCGCGGCGGCGGGCTGCGCGGACTGGACGGTGGCGGTGACGAATGAGGCGAGCAGGGCCAGTACCGCTGCCCCGAGGGTCAGCCAGTGGCGGACGCGGGTGCGGACGCGGGTGCGGAACACGACAAGTCCCTTCCGGCGGCGACACGTTCGAGATTACGAACGTTGTACGTAACTTCGGCCAGAAGGTAGAGGCGAGGCCGGAAGGGCGTCAATGGATCGGACGTATCACATGCCCTCAGCCGTGGTCGGCGGCGCGTGCGCTCAGCCGTTTTCGGCGGCGCGCTTGGGAAAGGGGGGTCGGCGGAACGTCCACCAGATGATCGCGGCGCCGAACGCGGCCGCGGCGGCGCCGACGACGGACGCGACATGCATGGCGTGGACGAAACCCTGGTCCGCGAAGTCGGACAGCCGGGGCAGGGACAGCCGCTGGGCGAGCAGCCGGGTGGCCTCCGGCGACTCCCCGGCGGCGTCGGCCTGCTCCGCGGACAGGCCGTCCAGCTTCGGGGTGATCTCGTTCCGGTACACCCCGGCCAGGACGGAGCCGAGGACCGCGACCCCCAGGACGCCGCCGATCTGCCGCATCGAGTTGTTGACGGCCGAGCCCGCACCGGTCCGGTCGGTGGGCAGGACGGACATGATGGCCTCGGTGGTGGGGGCGACCGCGGCGCCCATGCCCAGGCCCTGGAGGACCAGGAAGACCCAGAACAGCCCCAGGCCGCTGTTCTCGTCGAGGAAGACATAGCCGAAGAAGCCCACCGTGGCGATCAGCATGGCGCTGGTCACCACGGCGCGGACGCCGTACAGCCGGACCAGCCGGGCCGACAGCGGGGCGCCCAGCAGCACGCCGAGGGCCACCGGGGCGATGGACAGGCCGCACTCCAGCGGCGTCTGGCCGTGGACGCCCTGGAGATAGAAGCTGGTGTAGTACATCGAGCCGTTCACCCCGAAGAAGGTGAGCATCACCGCGACGCTCGCGCCGGTGAACCGCACGTTGCGGAACAGCCGGACGTCGAATCCGGGACTCGACACGCGTAGTTCGATCAGAACGAAGACGGCGACCAGGACCGCGCCGCCGGCCAGCGAGCCGAGGACGGCCGGGCCGGTCCAGTCGTTGCGATGGCCGCCCTCGATGACGCCCCAGACGACGGCGAACAGCCCGGCGGTGGAGAACAGCACACCGAGCGGGTCGAATTTCTTGCGGACCTTGGCGACCGCTCCGGGCAGATAGGCGAACGAGCCCACCGCGCACAGCACCACGATCGGCACATTGACCAGGAAGATCGCGCCCCACCAGAAGTGGTCCAGGATCGCGCCGCTGATCATCGGGCCGGTGGCGATGGCGATACCGCTGGAGCCGGACCAGATGGCGATGGCCATGGCGCGGTGGCGCTCGTCGAAGACCTGGGCGATCAGCGCGAGCGTCGCGGGCATGATCAGGGCGCTGCCCAGGCCCATCACCCCGCGGGCGACAATGAGTTCATCGGCCGAGCCGGAGTAGGCGGCCCAGACGGAGGCGGCGCCGAAGACGAGCATGCCGATGAGCAGCAGCCGGCGGTGGCCGTACCGGTCGGCGAGCACCCCGCCGGTGAACAGCAGCACCGCGAAGACCAGCGTGTACGAACTGATGCTCCACTGGAGCTGGTTCGGGCTGGCGCCGAGACCTTCGTCCGGGTCGGCCAGGGTCTTCAGCGCGACATTGAGCACGGTGTTGTCGAGCCATACCGCCAGTTGGGACAGGACAAGCACCGACAGAGCGAGCCATTGGCGGCCGGTCGGCGACCGAGGCGGGTCGGCCGGCGCGGCGGCGGTGGTCGCGGTGTTCTGTGCAGCCATGTGTGCGGCGCCTTTCGGGACCCGGGGATGGATGGGTCCGCCGTCGTACGGCAAGGGACTCGTGCTGGCTTGAAGCGAAGTTATCAATGGGGACCGGGGGCCGCAGCCTCTTGGGCACAAGGACAAGGCTTATCTCGGCCTGAGTGAAGCCTGAGAACCGGTATATTCCCGCCGATGATAGGGCTCGTATACCCCGCTGGGTATGCCTTGCGATCGGGTGCGCACCCTCGTTACTGTGCCAAAAAAGGAACCGGGGGGTGTCCTTTGAGCCAATTTCGAATTCAACAAGACGACGGTACGTCCATTGCTGGAATTGAGGGGGAAGTGGGCGTGAGGGGGGCGATTCGGGCGGAGCCGGAAACAGGGGCCGACCACCTCGAGCAGACCCTCGGGCAGGCCCTGCACCTGCTCGAGTCCGCGGTGCGCCACCACCGGCGTGCCACCCTCGCCTGTGTGACGGCCGACCTGCCCGTGGAGGGCGAGGCCGTGGCCGGATGGGTGGCCCGGCTGGTGCTGCGGGCCGAAGAGGACGTGATCTGGTCGCTGCCGGAGGTCGCCTCCGACGAGCACGCCAAGCTGACCGCCCAGACGTTCGCGCAGCTTCTGGACAAGGGCGTCCGGGTCAGGCTGCTGTGTCCGCAGGCGGTCATCCGGGGCGCGCGCTGGCAGCGGACCGTGGGTGAGCTGGGGCCCCGCGTGGAGGTGCGGGTGTCAAGCGCCGTACGCCAGGAGCTGGTCGTGGTGGACGGCGCCGCGGTCATCGCCCCCGACGCGGCGCCGGGGGAGCCGGGCGGGTCCCGGGCCTCGATGATCCAGAACTCGACCGTGGCCGACATGCTGTACGGGCTGCTCTGCGGGATGTGGGACGCGGCCCAGCGCCCGACCCGGCCGCTGTCCTTCGAGGGCGGGGCGCGGGGCAGGGTGCTGCGCGAGGTGCTGACTCTGATGGCGGAGGGCTACAAGGACGACGCGGCGGCCCGGAAGCTCGGGCTTTCGGTGCGTACGTACCGGCGCTATGTGGCCGACATCATGCGGGACCTGAAGGTCGAGTCGCGTTTCCAGGCCGGAGTGCGGGCGGTGCGCGCGGGGCTCATGGAGCCATACCCCGAGTGACCCGACTGACTCGCGCAACAGTCCGCCCCCCGTAGGGCGATATGGCTCGATCTCATGGGTTCCAGGGTCTTTAGTAGTCCCCCTAGAGATACGCCGCGGCCGCGCGCGCCGCGGCCGTCCGGCGTGGCCTGAAGCTGCCTCGAACTGCCCGAAGCCGCCTGGTGGCGCCTCGGGCGGGCCACCCGCGCGGCTTTGCGGGCGATACGGTCCTGTCCGTACCCCTTTTGCTGGCAACTTGCTGCAGCTTTACTGCGTACAACACCTGTGAACGGCCTATGGGCGGCAGGTTTATGACAGCCGAGGTTACCAATCGGTCACCTCGGGCGAGGGGTATGACAGCTAGTGGACTCCGGGGTTGTCGCGATCTGGAACCGGCGCTTAGCGTCATGGGCACGTTCCTCGCTTTGCCCATGCCCAAAAATGGAGGTGCGCGGTAATGGCCGCCATCGTCGAAGAGCGCCAGGAAACAATCAAGGAAATCGTCACGGATATCCTTGAGATAGATCCGGATGAGGTCACCGAGACCAGCCTCTTCAAGGAAGAACACGACGCGGATTCGCTGCGGGCCATAGAGATTCTGGCGGCCCTGGAAAAGGAGTTCAACGTCGTCATCCCGCAGGCGCAGCTCAGCCGCATGACCAACCTCGAGGGTGTCTACGAGGTCGTCTCCGAAGCGGCCGGCTGGTAACGGACACCGTGGCGGACTCAAGCGAAGGCAGGGCGATATGCAGGGTGAGCCGGCCCGCAGGGTCGTGATAACGGGTCTCGGAACGGTGTCCGGCATCGGTGTCGGCACCGCCGAGTTCCTTGCCGGACTGCGGTCCGGGAAGAGCGCCGCGAAGCCGATCACCGCTTTCGACACCGAGGGGTTCGACCACGCCACGGCGTGCGAGATCACCGACTTCGACCCCGGCGAGTGGATCCGGCACCTCGATGTCCGGACCCTCGGCCGGGCCAGCCAGTTCTCCGTATCGGCCGCCCGCATGGCGGTGGCCGACGCCGGACTGACCGAGCACGATCTGCGGGACGTCCCGACACTGATCTCCGTCGGCACCACCGACGGCGAGTCCAGGGACCTGGATCACCTGGTCGAGGTGGAGGTCGACCAGGGGCCCGAGCAGATGGATGCCGTCGTCGCCCGCCGGGTGCCCGCCGGGCGGCTCTCCGCCGCGATAGCCCAGGAGTTCGGCCTCACCCGGGTGGAGGCCGTCACCCTCCCCACCGCCTGCGCGGCGGGGAACTACGCGATCGGCTACGGCTTCGACGCCATACGTGGCGGAGACGTGGACTTCGCGCTGTGCGGCGGTGCCGACGCCCTCTGCCGCAAGACGTTCACCGGCTTCTACCGGCTTGGCACCATCGCCCCCGAGCGCTGTCAGCCATTCGACAAGGACCGCAAGGGAATCCTCACCGGCGAGGGCGCGGGCATATTGCTGCTGGAGAGCCTGGAATCGGCGCTCGCCCGAAGGGCCCATATCTACGCGGAAGTCCTTGGATACGGCCTCAACTGCGATGCGCACCACCCCGTCGCACCCCACCAGGACAGCGTGGCCCGCTGTATGCGGATCGCCCTGGAGAATGCCGAAGTCAAGCCGGAGGAAGTCGACTTCATCTCCGCGCACGGCACCGGAACCAAGGCCAACGATGTCACCGAGGCGCGCGCCATCCGCCAGGTCTTCGGGGAGGACGACCCGCCCCGCACCGTATCCGTCAAGTCGATGATCGGCCACACCATGGGGGCCGCCAGCGCGCTGGCCGCCATCGCCTGCTCCCTCGCCCTCACCGAGGGCTTCATCCCGCCGACCATCAACCACGCGGAGACCGACCCCGAGTGCGCGCTCGACGTCGTGCCCAACCGGGCCATCGACGCCGATGTGAAGATCGTGCAGAACAACGGCCTGGCCTTCGGCGGCAACAACGCCGTCGTGATCTTCGGCAAGCGCGACACGGACTGGTCATGAGTCAGCTGGTGACCGGCGCGGGCGCCGTGGCGAGCGTGGGCGAAGGCGTCGACGAGGTCTTCGCGGCGCTGTGCGCGGGCACCAGCGGACGATGTGAACTGCGCGGCTTCGACCCGGACAGATACCGGGCGCGCCACGCGTACGAGATCGACGACCGCCCCGCCACGGGCGGCGACATACCCGGCCGCGCCACCGCGTGGCTGCTGCGCGCCGTTGCCGAGGCCGCCGCCCAGGCCGGCCTCGGCGACGATCTGAGCCGGGTGCCGGTCCTGGTCGGCACCGGCCTGCGGGAGCTGCGCTCCGCCGAGCTGGCGTGGCGCGACGGCACCCCCTTCGACCCCGACCGGCTGCACTTCGGCCCCGCGCTGCGCGCCCGCTTCGGCGCGGAGCGCAGCTACACCTTCTCGGGCGCCTGCTCGGCCTCCCTGTACGCGCTCGCCCTGGCCGCCGATCTGCTGGCCACCGGCGCCGAGGACACCGTGGTCGTGGCCGGGGTCGACACCCTCACCGAGAGCATGTTCGGGCTCCTGGACCGGGTCCACGCCGAGCCGCCCGAGCGCGTCCAGCCCTTCGACCGGGCGCGCCGCGGGGTGCTGATGGGCGACGGCGCGGCGGCGGTGGTGCTGCGGCGGGACGAGCCGCAGAGCGAGCAGACGCGGGAGGGAGCGGCCGCCGGTGTGCTTTTGGGGCGGTTGCGCGCCGTCAGCATGAACTGTGACGCGCGTCATGTCACCGCCCCCGACCCCAGGGGGATCGCCGAGGCGGTGCACGAGGCGCAGTGGCGGGCAGGCGTCAAACCGTGCGACATCGACCTGGTCCTGCTGCACGGTACCGGCACCCTGCTCAACGACGAGGCGGAGGCGACGGCCATCGCCGAGGTCTTCGGCCACGACGTGGGGTCGCCCCTGATGACCGCCATCAAGTCCATGACCGGCCACACCTCCGGCAGCTCGGGGCTGCTGAGCCTGATCGTCGCGCTCAAGTCGCTCTCCACGGGCCAGGTGCCGCCGACCCTCGGCCTGACCGACCCGGTCGCGGAGGCGGCGGACTTCCGCTTCGTACGGGAGCGGATCGAGGGCGCCGAGCTCAACGTCGCGCAGATAGACGCCTTCGGGTTCGGCGGCGTCAACGCGGTGGCCATCGTGGAGCGGGTGGGTGCGAGTGCGGGCGGGAGGGCTGGGTCATGACACTCAAGGCCCCTCAGAATTTCAAGGCCCCTTTAGTTTCCCCAAAAATTGTTGTCACCGGTGTCGGGCTGGCCCTGCCCGGCGCCGACACTCCCCGGGAACTGCTGCGCGCCGCTGGTGAGTCTGGTGTGGACCGGCCGTACGAGCCCTTCGATACGGGCGCCCGTATCGGCCGCCGCGGCCACCGCTACAAGGACCGCGCGACCCAACTGGCCCTGTGCGCGGCGCAAGACGCGCTGCGGGACGCCGCCCTGATCCCCGGAGACAGCGAGGAGCTGACCGTGCCGGGCGGGACGGTGGGCGTCGTCGCGAGCTCCAACCTGGGCAACCTGGACACCGCGTGCCTCACGGCCGCCGCCATCGCCGAGGACTCGGTCGCCGGCCTCAGCCCCATGGGCCTGCCGAACGCCTCCAGCAACGTGGTCGCCTCCTGGGCGGCCATCCGCTTCGGCCTGCGCGGCCCCAACCTGATGCTGTGCAACGGCGCCACCTCCGGCCTGGACGCCGTCCACTGGGCCGCCACGATGGTGGCCGCCGGGCGGGTGCGCCGCGCGCTGGTGATCGGCGTCGAGACGCACAACGCGGTGGTGGAGGGGCTGTTGAGCAGTGCTTCCAGGGACTCCGCCGACGACCTGCTGCTCGACGGGGCGGGCGCCCTCGTCGTCGAGGGCGCCGCCTGGGCGCGCGAACGGGGCGTCGAGCCCGTGGCCGTCCTGGGCCGCTACGCCCGCCGGACCGAACTCGGCGCGTCCGTGCGGGCGTTGCTGCCCGAGGACGCCGCGCCCGGGGTCTGGTTCACCCCCGAGGGCTACGGCACGCCCCGCGACGCGGGCGCCACTGCCGCCCCCGTCCCCGACGGCGTCCCGCGACACGACCTCACCGCCGCCTTCGGCCGCGCCTCCGGCGCGCTGGGCGTGCTGCAGTGCGCCGCCGCGGTCGGCTGGCTCGGCACGGCCGAGGGCCGGGCCGACGCCGGGGACGCGCTGATCACCAGCGGCGACGACACCACGGACGCCGTGGCCGCACTGCTGCTCAGCCCTCCCGGCCGGCTCGCCGCCGCCCCCCGCCGGCCGGGCGGAGCCGCCGCGTGAACACCGCATACGTCCCGGGGAGATTCGTCGAGGTACGCCTGGTCCGCCCGGCCGCCCCCGACGCCGTCGCTCCCGCAGCGGCTGAGCCAAGGCGCGGAGGACCCGAGCGCCCGGAGGCGAAGCCGCTAAGAGGGAGGATGCTGTTGTTGCACGGGCTGGCCGGTGGCGCCGCCGTATGGGACGGCTTCAGCGGACTCGTCGACCCGGCCTGGGAGGTGTGGGCCGCCGATCTTCCCTGGAGCGGCTTCTCGCGGCCCGGCTGGCCGGACCGCCCGGTCACCCACTGGGTGGCGGAGGCCGTGGCCCGGGTGCCAGGCGGGCCCGATGTGATCGCCGGCCACTCCTTCGGAGCCTCCGCGCTGCTCTCCTGGCTGGCCGAGACGTCCGCCGAGGACCGCGCGCCCGCCGAGGACCACACGCCTGCCGAGGTCTCCGGGGTCATTCTCGTCTCCCCTTTCTACCGGGCGCGCAAGCACGACTTCGACTGGGCCACGCTGTCGTTCTACGTCAACAACTTCGACCAGATCCTCGAGGACGGCCTGCGGGTCAGCGCCGGTGACCGGCTGTCTCCCGACGTACGGCGCCACATGGCGCTGAAGGTCCGCGACCACGTCGGCCCGTACGGCTGGATGCGCTTCTTCGAGACGTATCTGGCGACCCCTCGGCTGCCGGTGGAGCGCCTGCGGACCCCGTTCCTCATCGTCAGCGGGGAACGGGACAAGGCCGCTCCGGCCGCCGAGGCCATGGGGCTGGCAACGGCGCTGCCTGACGCCGATGTGCGCGTGCTCACCGACGTCGGCCACTTCCCGATGATCGAGCGCGCCGACGAGTTTTCGGAGGCGGTCAACGGCTTCCTCCGCACTGTTGCCGCCCGGCACCCCCGGCCGGGCGAAGCCCTTTCTGTTCCCGATGGAGTACACCTGATGACAGCTGCGGTCGCGCCGACACTGACCAAGGCCCTGCTCGCCGATACCACCACCGTGCGGCTGCGCCCCCGCTACGAGGGCTCCAACATCTGCACCTGGATCGGCTTCAAGCACGTCAACTACCTCGTGGAAGAGGCCGTGCTGATCCACTTCGCGCACTGCGGGGTGCCGGCCCGGCTGCTGTACGAGGAGTACGGCCTCGGCCTGGACATCGTCGGTCTGGACAGCCGCATCCTGCACGCGTTCCACATGGATGACGAGGCGGAGGCGGAGGTGGTGCCGGACACCTCGGCCGACGACGGCACCCTCGGCTTCCGGGTGACCATCCGGGTCGACCGCGACGATTCGACGCTCAAGGCCGTCACCTCCAAGGTGCGTGTCTCGCTGCGTACGGACACCTATCTGGACCCGCCTGTCGAGGCGCCTGAGGAGCTCGCCCCTTTCACCGTCGGCCGGCTCGGTGGGCACGAGGGCGCGACGGAGGCGGCCGGGGCCTGTGTGGCGGCGGACGCGGTGCCGGCGGGCGGCGGGGACGAGGCGGCGGTGCTTGCGGCCCTGACCGAGGGCCGTAACGCCTACGCCTGGAAGTGGAACATCACCTATCCCTACTGCCACTTCACCGAGCGCCTTCAGATGTCCGGCTATCTGCGGCTCATGGAGGAGGCCAAGGACCGCTTCGTCCTCGACCGCGGCATATCCATCAAGACCCTGCTGGACGACCGCAAGTGGATCCCCGTCGTGCCGCACTCCGTGATCCGCGTCGTCGACGAGGCGCTGATGGAGGAAGACCTGTACACGGTCTACACCGTGGAGGAGATCTTCAAGGACTTCACCTACACCTCCCGCATGGACTGCTACGTCATCCGCGACGGCAGGCTCACGCTCACCGCGACCGGCCGGATCGTGCACGGCTACGCGGTGATCGAGAACCGCCGCGACTGGCATCTGGTCCCCTTCGACCAGCGGGTGCTGAGCGCGCTCGGCGGAAAGCTCGCGGCGCCCGGAAAGCCCGGCGGCAGCTGATGGCCGCCGACACCCCCGACGTACTGGTCACCGGCCTGGGCGCGCTGAGCTGTGTGGGCTCGGGCACAGGCGCCCTGTGGCGGGGCATGCACACCGCGCGCAGCGCGCCGACGCGGGTGCCCGATCCGCTCGCGCATATGGACCATCCGCATATGTATCTGGTGCCGGAGGCCGATCTGCCGGTCGGGCCCGAGGAGTTGGACGGGCTGCCGCTGGGGCGCGCCTCCCAGTTCGCCATCGAGGCGGCGCGCGAGGCGGTCGAGAGCGCGGGGCTGACCGGGCTGGCCGGGGTGGATCCGCGCCGGGTGGCCGTCGCGATCAGCAGCGGCATGGGCGACTCCGATCTGCACGAGCGGCGGCGCGCCGGCGAGCCCGCCAAGCACGACCGCTGGGCGCCCGTCTTCCCGGTCGCCTCGGCGGTCGGGGCCTGGCTCGGCGCGCAGGGCGCCAACACCAGCCTCAGCAACGCCTGCGCCGCCAGCGGCTACGCCCTGTCCGTCGCCGCCGATCTGATCCGCTCGGGCGAGGCGGACGTGGTCCTTGCCGGCGGCACCGAGGCGTACTCCCGCACCGCGCTGGCCTGCTTCAACCGGCTGGGCGCGATCGACCCCGAGCGGTGCCGTCCGTTCGCCGCCGACCGGCGCGGGACGATCTTCGGCGAGGGCGCCGCCGTACTGGTCCTGGAGTCGGCGGCGCACGCACGCGCCCGGGGCGCGAAGACGGTCTACGCACGCCTGGCGGGCACCGGCTGGAGCTGCGACGCGTACCACGCGACCGCGCCCGAGCCCGGCGGCGCGCAGATCGAGCGCGCGATGCGCGAGGCCCTGCGGGAGGCGGACCCGGCCCTCGACCCGGCCCTCGATACGGCTTCCGGGGCAGCGGGCCCCGGCCCGCTCGGGTTCGTCGTGCCGCACGGCACCGGCACCGAACTCAACGACGTCGTGGAGGCCCGGGCGCTGTCCGCCGTGCTCGGCGAGGCGGCCCCGCTCACCCCGCTCTACAGCGTCAAGGCGCTGCTCGGCCACACCGGCGGCGCGGCGGGCGCCTTCGCCGCGCTGGCCGCCGTACTCGTACTGCACCACAAGACGCTCCCGCCGAACGTGCCCGTGGGCGCGCTCGACCCCGAGTGCGAGGTGCCGCTGCCCGCCGAGCCCACCCCCATGACCGCGCCCTACGGCCTGGTCAACGCCTACGCCTTTGGTGGCAACAACGTCTCGCTCGTACTCCAGGAGGCGTCCTCATGACCGCTGAACTGATCGTGTCGGGCGTCGGGACGGTGCGCCCCGAGGGGTTCGACTTCAAGACCGCGCTCGGCCGCCGCGGCTACAAGTACCTGCCCACCGCCTCCCAGTACTTCCTCGCCGCCGCCAAACGGGCCCTGGCCGACATCGGGCAGGGCGGCGACCCCCTGGAGGCGGTCGCCGCCGAGCGCCGCGCCGCCGCCGTCGGCACCAACAGCGCGGCCGCCTCGCTGCACGACGCGATGGACCGTACGGTCATGGAGACCGGCGCCGCCGAGCTGAGCCCGGTCCTCGCCCCGTACTTCTCCATCAACCTCTTCGGCAGCCGCCTGGCGACGGAGCATGAACTCAAGGGCTTCAACATCACCTTCGTCAGCCCCCGAGTCGCCGGTCTCGAAGCCATCGAGACCGGTCAGCGCGCCCTCGCCGCCGGCCGGGCCGGCTGGCTGCTGGCCGGGGCCACCGAACAGGTGCTGGCCGAGGACGAGCCGGGGGCGGACACCTCCGAGGCCGGGGCGGTCGCCCTGGTGCTGGAGCCGGCCGCCGCCGTCGCGGCGCGCGGCGGGCGGGCGTACGGCCGGGTGGCGGTCCGCTCGTTCTTCCTGCCGCCCGCCGTGGCCGCCGGCGCGCACGGCGCGGAGCGCGCCCGGGCGCTGATCGACGGCGCGCTCGAAGCGCTGGGCCATGTCGCTGACGGCCCGCTGCCCACCACGGCCGTACTCGACGACTCCCCGGTGGGCGCGGCCTTCGCGGCGGCGCTGGGGGAGCGGGCGGAGCGCGTGTCCGCGGGCGCCGGCTGTCTGGAGCCGGTGGCGCGGGTCGCCGCCGCCCTGGCGGACGGGTCGGGCCCGGCGCGACTGGTGCTCACCGCGGCGGCGGAGGGGAACGCCGCCGTATGCCTCGTCACTCCCGGCGGCCCCGATACGGGAGTTGGCGCACAGGCCGAAACACAAGCCGAAACGCAAGCCGAAACGCAAGCCGAAGCACAAGCGGAAGATGGCGGAGGGTGAGCGGCTGATGATCACATCACTCAAGGGCTCCTGGTGCCTGATCCTGGGCGCGTCCAGCGGCATGGGCCTGGCCACCGCCCAGGAACTGGCGCGCGAGGGCGTCAACATCCTGGGCGTCCACTTCGACACCGCGGAGGGGCAGGACAAGGCCGCCGTCGCGCGCGAGGAGCTGTGCGCCCACGGCGTCCAGGCGCATTTCTTCAACGCCAACGCGGCCTCCGCCAGAACCCGGGAGGAGCTGCTGCCGCAGTTCGCCGAGCTGACCGGCGAGTCCGGCGTCAGGATCCTGGTGCACTCCCTCGCCTTCGGCACCCTGCTGCCCTTCGTCGCCCCCGAGGGCGAAGCGGGCGTGACCTCCCGCCAGATGAACATGACGCTCGATGTGATGGCCCACTCCCTCGTCTACTGGACGCAGGACCTGTTCACCGCGGGCCTGCTGCGCGAGGGCGCGAAGGTGTACGCGATGACCAGCGCGGGCGGCGCCCGCGTCATGCCCAGCTACGGCGCCGTGTCCGCGGCCAAGTCCGCGCTGGAGTCGCATGTCCGCCAGCTCGCCATGGAGCTGGCCCCCTCCGGCATCGCCGTCAACGCGCTGCGCGCCGGGGTGACCGTGACCCCGTCCATGGAGCGCATCCCCGACAGCGACCGGCTCGCCGAGTACGCGCGCGGGCTCAATCCGCACCACAGGCTGACCCGGCCCGAGGACGTCGCCGAAGCCATCTCCCTGCTCTCCCGCACCGACTCCTCCTGGATCACCGGCAATGTGATCGGGGTCGACGGCGGCGAAATCCTGACCTGACCGACCTGACCGACCTGACCGACCTGACCGACCTGACCGACCTGACCGACCTGACCTGACCTGTCCTGAATCAACTCGTACGCCGAGGACCGACGATGACCAGTGCAGACACCGGCGGCGCACCGCCGCGGCGGCCGGGCGGAGCCCTGCGCGCCCCCGCGGCGCCGCTGCTGGGCATCGTCGGCGCGGCCAAGCACGCGTATCAGCTCTATCACCCCCCGCTGCCCGCCGGCCGCGCCCGCACCCCGGCCGACAAGGGGCTGCCGCTGCTCCACAAGACCGTGGTGGCCTCCTTCGACGGCGTCCCGCTGCGCGCCTGGGTGGTGCCGGGCGCCGGGCCGCACACCGTGATCGTGTGCCACGGCATGGGCCGCACCAAGTCCATGGCGCTCGGCCATATCGAACTGCTCCACCGGGCCGGCCACCATGTCATCGCGTACGACATGCGCAACCACGGGGACAGCGGCGCGGACCGGGCGCTGGGCCGGATGGCCGAGCGCTACACCAGCGATCTGCGGGACGTACTCCTCGCCACCGCCGCCGACCCCCGGCTGCGCGGCGGCGCCATCGCCCTGTACGGGTTCTCCTTCTCGACCTGGCCCGCGCTCCAGGTGGTGCGCCGCTCCCGGGTGCCGGTGGCCGCCGTGATCGCGGACAGCGGCCCGGCGTACGACGTCCCGGCCGGGCTGCGCCACTTCGCGGCGCTGCGCGGGCGGACCCTGCCGCCCTGGCTGCGCGGGCCGTTCACGCTCGCCGCCCACGAGCGCGCCTTCGCGTTCTTCGCGATGCGGATGCTGCGCCTGACCGACTGGCCGCCGGACCTGTCCGGGTACGACACCCGGCTGATGTTCATCGCCAGCGCCGACGACACCTTCGTCTGTCCCGCCGCCGTCGCGCAAACCGCCCGCCACTACCCGGGCGCCGAGTACTGGACGGCGGCCGGGGCCCCGCATATGCGGGGGCTGCGGTTCGACGCGGCGGAGTACGAGAAGCGGGTCCTCGGCTTTCTGGCCGACGCGTTCGACACGTCCGAGGGGGCCATGGGGGGTGGGCGACCATGACCGACCATCCGCTCGACCATCCGCTCGACCACCTGCTCGTCGAGAGCGGCGGGGCGGAGTCCGGGCCCGCCTGCGAGCGGTTCGTCGGCGACGCCGTACGGCTGCTCCAGGACGGCCACCGGGTGGTGCTGTTCCTCGTCGAGAACGGGGTGACCGCCGCAGTGCCCGGCGCCTCGCCCCGCGTCGCGACCTTTCTGCGGGACGGTGGCGAGCTGTGGGTGGACGCCTTCTCGGCCGCCCAGCGCGCCCTCCCCGCCGAGGATCTGCTGCCCGGATCCCGCCTCGCGGACATGGACGAGGTGGCGGACCGGCTGCTGGAGCCCCGTCTACGGGCGGTGTGGCACTGATGGCCTGGTCGCCGCCCCCCACCGACGTACTGCTGCAACTCCTCGGCGCCCCGCACCAGACCGAACTCGTCAGCTCGGCCCTGCGGCTGACGACCGCGCTGCTCGGCAAGGGCGCCCGGGTCCAGGTGTGGGCCTGCGGTGACGCCACCCGGCTGACCTGGACGGGCCTCGGCGAGACCAAGCCGCGCAACTACGGCGACTGGGAGCGGGAGTACCCCTCCGCCACCCGGATCGTGTGCGAGCTGCTGACCGACCACCCGGACCGCCTCTACTGGTACGTCTGCGCCTTCTGCGCCGAGGAGCGGGGCACGGCCGACCAGATCCCGCAGGTGCGCAGGCGGCCCATGTTCAAGTACGCCGAGCACGTGGCCGTGGCCGGCAAATGCCTGTCCCTGGGGGTGCACTGACCATGCCCGAGACGACGGCGCGCTGGCTGGTGATGATCGAACGGGCCTATCGGGGCGCGGTCGAGCGGCAGTTCGCCGACGTACTGTCCCTGATCACCGAGTTGCACCGGCAGAGCGGCGGCACCGATCTCGCGCTGCGCGGACTCGCCGCCAGCTACGCCATGACCACCGACTACGAACCGACGGTACGCATCGGCGGCCGCACCCTCGACACCCTCCCCGACCCGCGCGCCACGGTGCGGGACATCCTCGCCGCGGGGGTGGTCGTACTGGTCGAGGAGCCCGACCTCACCGCGCTCGGCCGGACCGCCGCGGACCGGCTGCTGCCCGGCGTACGGGTCGTCGAAGGAGGAGGACTGGCCGCCCGCTGGCCCTCGTACGAACAGGTGTGGTTCCTGTGACCGGGCCCGAGAGTGACGACCCGGGCCGTCGGCGCGCCGCCCACCCGCACACTGCCCCAGCCCTCTCCCGAAGGAGTGCACGGATCCATGGTCTTCGCCACCGCCGCCAGCGGCCCGGTCATCTCCGCCTGGGCCGCCATATCTCCGCTCGGCCTGCACGGGGCGGACTTCGCCACCGGGCTGCACTCCGGCCGCAGGGCCGGTAAGCCACTGGACCCCGAGGAGTGGTCGGTGCCCTTTCACGAGGCCTGCCTCGTGCCCGACTTCCACATCAAGCAGATCCTGGGCCGCAAGGGCACCCGCTCCATGGACCGGGCCACCGGCCTGGCCGTGACCGCCATCGGCCAACTGCTCACCGACGAGCGGCCCGAACGCCTCCCCGGTGTGGGCGAGGACACCGGCGTGGCGCTGGGCACCAGCACCGGAAGCGCCCAGTCCATCATGGACTTCACCCGCGACTCCCTGGTCGGCGAGCGCCCCTTCTTCGTGGACCCGGCCCGGTTCCCCAACACGGTCATGAACTGCGCGGCCGGGCAGACCGCCATCTGGCACGGGTTCAAGGGCCCCAACACCACCATCGCGGGCGGCCGCGCCACCGGGCTGCTCACCCTCCAGTACGCGCTGCGGCTGCAGCGCGCCGGGCGGGCCACCGCCGTGCTGTGCGGGGCCGTCGAGGAGTTCTCCTCCGCCCGCGCCTGGCTGGAGTGGCACTCCCGCGCCGACGGCGACACCGCGGCCGTGCTCGGCGAGGGCGCGGCGGTGTGGCTGCTGGAGCCGAGCGCGGCCGCGCGCGAACACGGGCGCGTCGGCCTGGTCGAGGTGGCGGGCCTCGAGTTCGGCTTCGCCGGCGACCCCGAGGGCGGCGCCGGGCGGGCCCGTACGGTGCTCGCCGACGTGGTACGGCGGCTGCTCGACCGTACGGGCGTGGAGCCCGGCGGGATCTGGGCGGTCGCCGATTCGCAGGCGCCGGGCGCGGAGGGGGAGGCGGAGCGCGCCGCCCTCGCGGAGGTGCTGGACGGCCACGAGCCGCTGCGGATATCGGCCGTCGACTCCATCGGGGACACCTACGCCGCCTCGGCCGCCTTCCAGATCACCGCCGTGCTGGCGCTCGCCGAGCGGTCGGACACCGCCCCCGGCAGCCTGGCCCTGGTCACCTCGGTGGACCGGGACGGCGTGGTCGGCGCGGCCCTGCTCAGGACCCGGCCGCAAGCGACCACGTAACACGCGCGGGACCACCGTGAGGAGCTGGTTGAGATGAGACACGACGACAGAGACAGAGACAGAGCGAGCACAGAGAACAGAGCGAGCACAAGCGACGATATGCGCACCGCCCTTGTCTTCCCGGGCCAGGGCGCTCAGAAGCAGGGCATGGGCGAGGTGTGGCGGGAGGCCGAGTCCTGGCCGCTGGTCGCCGGGATCTCCGAGCACACCGGAGTGGACGTCGAGGACCTGCTGCTGAAGGCGGACGACGAGACGCTGCGCCGCACCGACCTGGCCCAGATCGCCGTGTTCACCACCGAAGTGCTCGCCCACCGCGAGGCGGCAGCGGCCGGTGTGCTGGGCGAGGTGGTCGCGTGTGCGGGGCACAGCCTGGGCGAGTACACCGCGCTGTACGCGGCGGGGGCGCTGTCGCTCGCCGACGCCGCGCGCCTGGTGGCCGCCCGCGGCCGTGCCATGCGCGTCTGCGCCGAGCGGTCGCCGGGCACCATGGCCGCGGTGGTCCGCCTGGACGCGTCGACCGTGGAGGCGCTGGCCGCGCGGGCCCAGGAGGCGGGCGAGGAGCTGTGGGTCGCCAACGTCAACGCGCCCGGCGCCATCGTCGTCTCGGGCACCGCCGACGGCGTGGCGCGGCTCGGCGAGTCGGCCGTCGAGAGCGGCGGCAAGGTGATCCCGCTCAAGGTCGGCGGCGCCTTCCACAGCCCGCGCATGGCGGATGCGGCGGCCGAGCTGGAGGCGGCGCTGGCGGCCGTGGAGTTCGCCGCCGAGCACATGCCCGTCGTCGCCAACGTGGATGCCCGCGCGTACACCGGCGGCGGTCGGTGGCGGGACCTGGAGCTGCGTCAGCTCACCAGCCCGGTGCGCTGGGAGGAATGCGTCCGCACGCTCGCCGGTGAGCTCGGCTGCACCCGCTTCGTGGAGCTCGGCCCCGGCCGCCAGCTGACCGGGATGATCCGCCGGATCGCCAAGGACGCGGCGACCGTCCCGGTCGACTCGTCCGCCGCGCTCGCCAAGCTGACCGCCCCTTCCGACTGAGCACGCCCGACTGAGCACGCCCGACTGAGCACGCCCGACTGAGCACGTACGACCGCAGGACCGCACGACCGAGCCCGCGCAAGCCCGAGCAAGCCCTGAGAACCGCGAGGAGAACACTCATGGCAGACACCGCCGCCGCCCTGGACCTGGAGGAGCTGCGCGCCTTCGTCGCCGACGTCCTCGACGTCGAGGAGGAGGAGGTCACCGACGACGCCGACTTCGTGGAGGAGCTGGGCGTCGACTCCCTCATGGCCCTGGAGGTCATGGTCGTCCTGGAGAAGAAGTACTCGGTGAAGCTCCAGGAGCAGGAGATGAAGGAGATCACCTGTCTCAGCAACGTCTATGACCTGCTGGCCTCGAAACTGGAGAAGTGAGGTGACGACGACAACCGCGTGCGGACCGGTCGACGGCACCATCGAGGTCGTCGACCCCGGGGCCCCGGGCGGCCGCCCGGCCCGGACCAGGGTCCTCATCGACGCGACCGAGCGGGTGTTCGCCGGACACTTCCCGGGCTTCCCCGTCTTCCCTGGCGTCTGCGTGGTCGAGTACGCCCACCGCGGCGCCCTGGCCACGCTCCCCGAGCCCGGCGAGCACTGGACCCTGGCGGCCGTCGAATCGTCCCGGTTCACCAGCCCGGTCTTCCCCGGCGACCTGCTGAGCTGCGATATCACCTGGTCGCGGGGATCAGGGCCGCGGGAGTCCGGGCCGCGGGCGGCCGGGGAGTGGCGCTGCCGGGTGGCCGTGTCCACCGGGCGGGGGCCCGTCGCGCTCGTACGGCTGCGCTACGCCCGCGACGGCGGCGGGCAGCGGGAAGCCGCCGTGGCCGAGCGCACCGCCGAAGCGGCGCCCGCGGTCCCGGAGCACCAGCCGGAGCACCAGCCGGAGCACCGTACGGTGATCGCGACCAGCGAGATCAAGCGGGTGCTGCCGCACCGCTACCCCATGCTGCTGATCGACCGGGTCACCGAGCTGGTGCCCGGCGGTCGTGCGACCGGCATCAAGGCGGTGACCTGCAACGAGCCCTGGTACGAAGGGGTGCGGGACAAGGCCGCCGAGGAGGACTACCACTACCCGTGGACGGCCCTGATCGAGTCCTGGTGCCATGTCGCCGGGGTGCTGGTCGCCCACGACCAGCCGAACCCCGATGTGCTCAGCGGTCAGGTCATGCTGCTGGGCGGCATCACCGACGCCACACCGCTGCGCCCGGCCGTCCCCGGTGACCTCGTCGAGCACCGCGTACGGCTGTCCCGCCAGGTCGGCGAGACCTTCATGTTCGAGGGCGAGAGCCGGATCGGGGACGAGACCGCCCTGACGGTCGGCCGACTGGTGATGACCATGCGCCCCGCCGAGGCCCTGACGGACGCGGTCCCGACGGGAGGTGAGTGACCGGATGCCCGACAACACGACGGCCATGACGGAGCGCGTCGCGCTGGTCTCCGGCGGTTCGCGCGGCATCGGCCGCGCCACGGTGCTGCGGCTGGCCCGGGACGGCTTCGACGTCGCGTTCTGCTACCAGTCCAGCCCGGACGCCGCCCGCAGCCTGGAGAAGGAGGCCGAGGAGCTGGGCGGCGGGCGGGTGATCGGCAAACAGGCGGACGTCTCCGACGCCGACTCGGTGCGCGAACTGGTCGCCTTCGCGGAGGAGCAGTTGGGCGCCATCGACGTCGCGGTGACCTCGGCGGGCATCACCCAGGACAATCCGCTGCTGCTGATGAAGGACGAGGAGTGGCGGCAGGTGCTGGGCGT
The DNA here is from genome assembly GCF_053599555.1 of Streptomyces sp. NPDC000941. Taxonomy (NCBI): domain Bacteria; kingdom Bacillati; phylum Actinomycetota; class Actinomycetes; order Kitasatosporales; family Streptomycetaceae; genus Streptomyces; species Streptomyces sp. NPDC000941. Next base: position 2,399 of record NZ_JBSFMM010000007.1, on the reverse strand, counting down.
GAACCTGGACGGCACGTATCACGTGTGCCGGTCGGTGGTCTTCGAGATGATGAAGCGCAAATCCGGCTGCATCGTCAACATCTCCTCGGTGGCCGGGGTGTACGGCAACGCCACCCAGAGCAATTACGCGGCGTCCAAGGCAGGGATCATCGGATTCACCAAGTCGCTGGCCAAAGAGGTCGGCCGCTACGGCATCCGGGCCAATGTGGTGGCGCCGGGCTTCATCGATACGGATATGACCTCCTCGCTGTCGGAAAGTACGCAGAAGGAGGCGCGTAAGAAGATCCCGCTCGGCCGCTTCGGCCGCCCGGAAGAGGTCGCTGACATGGTCGCGTATCTCATCGGGGCGGAGTATGTGACCGGCGCGGTCTTCGAGGTCGACGGCGGCATCGTCATCTGAGCCGTACGGAACAGAAAGGGGGGATCAGCGATGGCCGGCAGGCGCGGCAAGGTGCCACGCTTCTATTTCAACTTTCGCAGTCCGTACAGCTGGATCGCCTACCGCGACCTGATGGACCGCTATCCGGATGTCGCACAGACGGTCGAATGGCATCCGTGGTGGGAGCCGGACGCGGACGGCGAACGCCTCATGAAAGAGCACGGCGAGACATTCCCGTACACCCCGATGACCCGCGAGAAGCACCTCTACGTTCTGCAAGACGTACGGCGGCTCGCCCGCGCCCGCGGACTCGACATCAGCTGGCCGCTGGACGAGGACCCGGTGTGGGAGGTGCCGCACCTCGCGTACTTCCTGGCGCTGGAGGCCGGGCACGGCCCCCGGTACATCGAGCGCGTCTACCGGGCCCGCTGGCAGGAGGGGCGCGACATCTGCGATCCGGCGACGGTCGAGGACATCGCCACGGAGCTGGGGCTGCCGGCCGAGCGGCTGGCGGGGGCGGCCGAGGACCGGGAGCTGCGCGAGGGTCCGGGCCTCGCGGCGCTGCTCGCCCTGGGCCGGGACGGGGCGTTCGGCGTCCCGTTCTTCCTCCACGGCTACGACAAGTTCTGGGGGGTGGACCGGCTGCCCGCCTTCGTCGAGTCCGTACGCGCCCGCGCCCGCGCCCGCCCCGAGCCCGTAGAGCCTGGTGTGTCTGGCGGGCCGGACTTTTCCGCAGCCCGAGCGGGCGACCAGGGCCATGCCGGGGGCTGCGGCTGACCGCACACACGACCCGCACCAATGACCCGCACACATGACCGGACGAACGACCCGCACCGCTCACCCCGCTCATCCACCCGAGACGACCGAGACGACCGAGACGACCGAGACGAGACCCCTCTGACTCCCGACGGACCCCCCATCCCTGCACGGAGGACGCAGATGCCCGAGCCACGGCAGAAGTCGGTACGGTATCCCGCGCTGAAGTCCCGCGTCCTGTCGGCCGCTGCGCTGCCGTTGGCCCCGCTGTACGGGGCCTCGCTGGCGTACCGGGCCTTCCATCCGCGCCGGGCACAGGACGACGGGCATCCGCGGGACTACGGCCTGTCCGCCACGGAGCTGAAGATCCCCTTCGCCGCCCGGAAGTACGTCCACGCCTGGCTGTGCCCCGGATCCGAGCAGAAGGTGGTGGTCCTCGGGCACAGCATGGGGATGAGCAAGACGCGCAGCCTCGGCCACGCCAAGTTCCTGCACGACGCGGGCTATACGGTCTGTCTGTTCGACCACCGCAACCACGGGGCAAGCAGCGTCGACCGGGCGCTGCTCGGCCTCGGCGACCGGTTCGCCAGCGACGTCACCGCCGTCGTCTCCCAGCTGCGTGGCAACCAGGGCTACGGCCAGGCCCGGTTGGCCGTGTTCGGCTTCTCCTTCTCCTGCTTCTCGTCCATGTGGGCGCTGACGCACGAGGGGTTCGCCGTGGACGCGCTGGTGTGCGACAGCGGCCCCGGTCATGACGTACCGCCGCTGCTGCGCAAGTACCTGGAGGCCGGGATGTTGCCGGTGCCGGCGCTGCTGAGCGGGGAGCCGTCGCTGTCGGTGGTCAAGGGGGTGCTGTGCTCGCTGGCGCCTGCCCTGGTCCGCGCGCAGTGGCCGCCGCCCGCGACGGGGAAGTTCGCCGAGATACCGCTGCTGTTCATGTCGGGGGAGCGGGACGCCATCGTGCCGCCTTCCTCAGTGGACGCGCTCGCCGAGCGTTATGCCCAGGCCGAGACGCATGTCCTGCCGAACGCCGAGCATCTGCTCGGCTTGGAGACCGATCCCGAGGCATACGCGAATGTCGTACTGGATTTCCTCAAGCGGGCCCTGGGGTAGCCACTGACCGTCCTGGACGGACGGTTCTTCTGACAGAGGGAAGAGAGAGCATGCAAAAGGTGCTCATCGCCAATCGTGGCGAAATCGCGGTCCGCGTTGCCCGTGCCTGTCGGGATGCCGGTATCGCGAGTGTTGCGGTCTACGCCGATCC